>JAEOTN010000510.1 GCA_016839865.1 Promethearchaeota archaeon
ACCAAAGCAGCTCAAGAGTTGGTGAACACCGCAAGTCAAATATCTACAGATTTTGAGGACTAAAAATATGGAACAAATAATTGACACACATTTCTGGAATCCACATCTTAAATTCTCCAAACCAATGGAATACACATATACCTCTATAGGACAAAATTTTAAAATGCGTACACCAATTCTTACAAAAAAAAGCGTAGAAGAAATTATTGCAGACCTTAAAAAACAACGTGAACGATATTTTTTAAAATCAGATATTCCCACGATTCTTGACACAATCAATACAGTTACTGAGCGATGGCTTGATCCAATGTATAAAGGACGATTACTAGCAAAAGATATACTTCCACCTATCACAGGATTTTCATCTGAGATGATTGAAACATGGGGATTCGGCAGATTTCTCTCAATATTAAAGAGAGAAAACTTCCCAATTTTTAATAAATTAAATCATGAAAATTTTCAGGATTTTTCTGCTCATGGAGCAGGCTGGGTAAAAGCATATGGAACGCAAGAAATCACACATTCAAATCTTAATCCAGGACTAATAGGTCATATTTGCGCAGGAAATATAATTGGAATTGGAGCAATTGAAATAATAATGGACAAACTTATTGATGCTGCCACCTGGGTGAAACCGCCTTCAGAAGAACCAGTGTTTACTGCACTATACGCAAAAACAATTGAGGAAATAGACCCAGAATTAGCATATACAATTGCGGTTCTCCCATATAAAAGTAAAAATACAGAATTAAATGAATTTCTATTTTCACAATCAGATTTAATTAGAGCAACAGGTAGTGAAATTGCTCGAAGAAATTTAATGGAACTATCTAAAAACCATAACACACCTATAGCTGGTCATTGGCATAAACTTAGTTTTATTACAATTGCCCGTGAATATCTTGATAAGCAAGCACGAGAGATTGCGGAATTAGTATCTCTAGATGTATCAGCATGGGATCAGCAAGGATGTTTTTCACCTCATGAGGTTTTTGTAGAAAAAGGAGGAATGGCTTCACCAAAAAAATTTGCAAAGCTTCTTGCTGAGGAAATGGCCGTTACTGCAAAGATACTGCCAAAAGGCAGTAAATCAGGTAAAATGCAAGTTCTTGATGGGTTTCATCGATATTTCAAGAAAAAGCAAATGGGAGAACCAGTTGATATTTTTCAGTCACCATCAAAGGACTGGTTGGTGATCTATGATGGTATATCAAAGGATTTTGAACCCTCTCCATTATTTCGTGTGATTCGTGTTAGACCAGTAGATGATATCATTGATGTAGTAAATATTATCCGTCCTCTTAGCAAATTTTTACAAACATCAGGGGTTGCAATTCCTAATAATCGTATACTCCCTTTTGCTAGTGCTATAGGTGAAGTAGGTGTAACAAATATTCGAGCTATTAGTAGTATGACTTTACAAAAGGCGTGGGAACCATGGGATGGAAGATTTCCCATGCAAGAACTATTTGAACATGATAATATTCGATGGGTTAGTATCAGTACCAGAGACATTGACGAAGAAATAAAAACACTTTTAGAACAAAAACGATCACTCATTGATCGATAATTACAAAATTTACAACATCAATTTTATATTTAATGTAACTTTAATAAACAAATACAATAAGTAAACAGAACCGGAGTATGACTCTTTGGTATTAAATCCAAGTAGAAGAAAAATAATGGATTAGACATTTTATTGATCGTTCAAAGAGAGAGGGGAATTATCAATTCAATCGTTTTCAAATCGTAGAAAATCTTTTATTGTATAATTATCTATGTTTCTCGTTAAAAATCGGCGAATATGGAGATACTACTTCTACATATAAATTTATTACGCATTCTACAAGGAAGATTGATTTAGAAAATGTTATTGTGTGGAATAAACTAATTATACCCTTATTGAATTAAGGAATTTATCTTATTTCATTGTGTTTATAAATTAAAGTATTGCCAACGCGTATTAAAATAGTATTTATTTAATTCAGGTAGAATATCATGACACAAATTTCTGAGGCAAAGAAGGGTCAAATCACAAAGGAAATTAAACACATTTCTAAAACTGAAAAAATTGATGTGAACATAATCAGAAAACGAGTTGCTTCTGGCAAAATAGTAATTCCATATAATCCTATTCACTCTCCTAATGCATTTGGTATAGGTAAAGGTTTACGGGTTAAGGTTAATGCCAATATTGGAACATCAGGAGAATATTGCAAACCTCGCGAAGAAGTTGAGAAAGCTAGAGTATCCGTAGAGGCTGGTGCACATGCTGTCATGGACTTATCGACAGGTGGAAATCTCGATGAAATTCGTGCATCCCTTCTTAAAGTAGTGGATGTACCATTTGGTACTGTACCAATTTATCAGACAGGAATAGAAGCCATCAAGAAACATGGTGCCATCATAGATATGACTGAAGATGATATGTTTAACATGTTTGAACATCAAGCCAAGCAGGGAATTGATTTTGCAGTTACTCACGTTGGAGTAACTAAAGAGAGTGTAGAAAGACTTCGAAAGCAGAAACGTCTGATCCCGATGGTTTCCAGAGGCGGAGCATTTCACATGGCATGGATACTGTACAATGAACAGGAAAATCCTTTGTATCAAAATTTCGATTATTTACTAGAAATTGCAAAAAAATATGATATAACTCTTAGTCTTGGGGATGGAATGAGATCTGGATCTTTATATGATTCAAACGATCGGGCAAAGTTTCAGGAATTGTTAATAATAGGTGAACTTGTAGAGAGAGCAAGAGAGATGGGAGTTCAAACTATGGTTGAGGGACCGGGGCATATGCCATTAAACGATATACCATCAAATATACAGGTTATGAAAACGGTTACAAAAGAGGCCCCCTATTTTGTCCTTGGACCTCTAGTTACTGATATTGCACCAGGTTATGATCATTTTGTTGGCGGCATAGGTGGAGCAATAGCAGGTTTTGCCGGAGCTGATTTCCTCTGCTATTTAACACCTGCAGAGCACCTATCCCTCCCAGACAAAGAGGATGTAAGAGAAGGAGTTATTGTAACAAGAATAGCCGCACATGCCGCAGATCTTGCACGTGGAATAGATAGAGAGGTCGATTTTGATTTCAGCAAAGCACGAGAAAAACTTGAATGGAGTAGAATGTTTGATCTTTGCATAGATCCAAAAAAAGCAAAGGAATATAGGAGCAAACGGCTACCCGTGAAAAACGAAAATGTATGTTCCATGTGTGGAAATCTATGTGCTATTGAACTAGTGAAAAAATATTTGAATGAATAGTAATCGATAAAAACACTTCCTTATCGAGCTGGATTTTATTAAGGATTTTTAGAAACAGCAGTTTCTCCGAATATATTTTTATCGGGGGAAAATAAGGAAAGATTTAAATCATAAGATATGTATTCCCGATTAGGAGGTAATATCCTATGGCATATGAATATGAAGGATGGACATTATATACGAGAGACGTGGAACTTAAAGGCGGAAGGAATCAGACAATTTATTTCTTTAGTAAGAGAACACCAAAGAGCGGAAAGCCTTGCGACAAGCCAGACAAATATAAAGTTGGTGTAAATAAGAGAACTGGTCTTCCATATTTACAAAAGAAATAAGACAGTTTCCCTATCTCTTTTCTTTCTTTTTTTATCATTTTTAGGATTATTTTGGAAGTTCTTAATCGTATCCGCCAATTTTTAAGCTTGGATCCCCGAATAATTCCCATTGTTGTACCATCTTTACATCCATTTTAGCTTCATCGCCAAGGAATCTATGCAAGTATTCAGTCATTGTATCTCCATGGTTCTCTCCAAGAATATCACGATTTTCTTTTCCATAATACTCAAGGAAACGCAGCTCCAACCAACCATCTAGTACTTCCAAATAATCGGCTATTGAATTGTTGTCTGAATCATCTTCCCCATGTGTTCCAAGTCCAGTGTTTGCTATGGTTGCAATTGCCCCTCCTCCCTTCTTACTGGTTAACCACCATGCCCAACAATTGGTAGCCCATCCGTCATACCAAAATCGACTCTTTAGTCCAAAATACCGCAGACCCTTTTTCTCAAGACCATTTTTAATACTTATCATAACAGATATGTCAAATTGACCATTATGACATCCGCCAACAACTGTTATAGGGAGTTTCTCCTTGTTTCTGAGCAAGATCATACCTAGTACGCTATAACCTGTACACCAGTTATTTTCATCTGCTGGAGGAAAATGGGTATTCCAAGAAACATCACTTCCATGACCGCAGAAATAGGCAAATCCACAACCAGGATTTATTGCTTTATTGACAGTTTTTCTATTAATATCCTGTTCAGAGGCATATACTTTTACAGGTGTAAAACCAGGCATAAGTTCTATTGCTTTCTCTGTAATAAGTTCCCCTTCATTTAAGTGAGCATCTTCTATGTAAGAATCACCAGCTACAAGAACCAGATTTTTGAACCATTCATTATCACATTTATCTTTCTCATAGTCTATTATTTTGTTGACCATAATTTTTACTTCTGAAGGTGTTCTACATGGTAATCGACCAAGGTAGACATCAGGATAAATATCCATTTCTTCCTTATATGTCTCATTCCATTCAGCAAAGAAATTATCACCATTAGAATCCCAACTTGAAAACTTTCCTTCACCATCATATATGTCAGCATAGTAAAGATC
>JAEOTN010000511.1 GCA_016839865.1 Promethearchaeota archaeon
CAATCATTGTTGGATTCATTTTTCCTGTTATGGAATTTGGTTCAAATTTTGAAGTCATTTCGTAAGCTTGTTGTAATGCTCCACTCATAAAAGTGAGACCACCACCTTTTGAACATCTCTTTGAGACATAATCTGCAATTATTTCTAGACCAGCAGATTTTGCTTGTCCTGTGCATGCAATGACTGGTGGTGGACTTCCTGTTCCATAGTCTACTTCGAATACGTCAACGTCGCCAGCAAAACTGATTATAGAGAGCTGTTCTCCCCAACCTCTGGAAACTTTTTGGGATAAGAAAAGTAGTGTTGCTAAAGCTGCGCCTTTAATTCTTGAAACCTTTTTCTCATCGAATTCATCTAAGAGATTTTCTAAATCTCTTCCGCCCTTTAAGCCACGTCGAAGACCTTCGACTGCTGTCCCTGTTCCTTTCACAACCATGTCTTCTTTGCTCATCGAGCCAGATACATCAAGAACTAAGACCGCGTTAAATGACATTTCGCTTGCGGGTACCAATTGAACCTCAATTTCTTTTCCAGAAGGATCGATAATTCCTACTTCATCACCTTCTATTTCTGGATCTGATTCTAAGAAACTTATTTTGACATGACCACAACCTGCGTCTGGCCAATCGACTTGTAAGTTTCTGTAAATTGGACGATTTCTAATAACTGAAGTCATCTCATCGAAGTTTTCCAGAATATAAGAAATACATTCTTCAACTGGTTGACCTTCTAAAGGTTCGATTCCAAATTTTACTCGAGTAATAGGTTCTCTTTTCAAATGTGCTTTTCTAACCTTTACTCGATCGCCATCACTGATATTAGCAGAATCTAATATTCCATTGTCAACTGCAATGGTTTCAACCTCAACCTCATCATTCTCCAAAACCTGTACTGCACAGCTATCTTCGAATTCATTGATGAGTTGAATTATATCGAAATCATCTACACCGATTCTATCCATATCACGTTTATTCAGGTAGGCTCTTCCATCGATTTCACCTACATTAATGACTGAAATATCAATAATTTTCTCAACCATTTTACATCATCACTGTTTTTTTGTGTAATTTTTATATATAATTACATACATTTACATACTTTACCTTTTAAAATGTTTGCATTTGGAGATAGGAGGGAAATTAGAAACAAAGTGAAATAAAAAATACTGGAAAGTAATATGAAGAAGAAGAAAAAATAAAGAAAAATGAAAAATCTAGACAGGGAAACTAAGTATCAAAGACGAAATCGAAGAATTTCTCTCCTTGAATGTCACCTGACTGATCTTCATAATAAATACGTAGAGTATATTCAAAAAACGGAGCGAAGATGAATAACCCTTCACCAGTTGTTCCTTCAGGAGGGAGGGGTACGTAAAGTGGATCGGAAGTGAAATTAAATGTTACAGTGATTTCTTGACTCTTATGGAATGTCATCCAATAATCCGAACCATTTCTATAAGCAAAGGGAGTGTTTACTCCATATATTATGTCATCTCTAATTATAGTAACTTCTTTTAGAATTCCTACGTCATAATCACAAATAATCCTAAAGGATAGATGAACATAATCAGTAGTATTTCCTCTAATGGAGTTGTCTTTTATTGTCATATTAAGATCTTGACGATATAACGGAATTGTTGCAGCCATTACAATAAAAAATACAGATAAAACTGATGCAGCGACAATTATCCCTATCATTAAGGGTGTCATGGCTTTTCTATTTTTTAAGATTCTTGAGAGCTTCATTGATTCAACACTATCCATCTTGATTGGTTCTTTTTTGTATTGTTTATCGAACCTATTCCAAACACTTTCTGATAGTTTATAATCCTTTAAAGTTATTTGGATAATTAATAATTTTTCCTTTCAAATGCTAATTGAAATCAATTTTACTGTTAAAAAATGATTTTTAAAGAATTTGGTCTATTCTCTTATATTATTTTGAAATGAATTTTTCCCACATTTGCACTAATAATTGAATTTATTATAAGACTCATGGATTATATTATCTATAAAATGAACCCTAGCAAAAATGAAAAAAAAAAACTGATATTTGTCGAAGACTAGTACGTATCGAAAACTTAAATAGGTAATTTTTGTAGGGATAAGATAAGTTTACTAGGAATATAATAAATAAAAAAAAATAAAACAATCGGAGATTCTCTCGGTGGTAACCTTCTTCAAAGTAGTAGTTCTTGGTGACGGCGGAATTGGAAAAACTTCCATATGTAACTATTTGACAACTGGCGAATTCTTTGGTAGCTATAAATTATCAATTGGGGCAGATTTCTTTAGTAAAAAATTAGTAGTTGATGGTGAGGAAGTAACCTTGCAAATTTGCGATATCGGCGGACAAGATCAGTTTGCTGAAATTAGCAATATTTTTACCAAAGGTGCACACGGATGCATTCTA
>JAEOTN010000512.1 GCA_016839865.1 Promethearchaeota archaeon
ATGGACACATCACTTTCTAATCCTGAACGTGAACAATTTGCAGGGAAATTTAATGTTGATCTAGTTGCTGAAGATGATTCTGGAAATACTCTTATTATTGAAAACCAACTCGAAAAAAGTGATCATGATCATCTTGGAAAATTAATAACATACCTTACTGCAATCGGAGCAAAAACAGCAGTATGGATTGTTGCAGATCCAAGACCAGAACATGTTGGAGCTATTACTTGGCTAAATGAATCTTCATCAGCAAATTTTTATTTATTTAAGGTAGAAGGTGTAAAAATTGGCGATTCTGAACCAGCACCTTTATTAACAAAAATTGTCGGTCCAAGTGAAGAATCTCGTGAGGCAGGTGAGAGGAAAAAGGAATTGAAAGAAAGACATATTATTCGCCATAAATTTTGGGTACAGTTATTGAAAAAAGCAAAAATAAAAACAAAATTACATGCAAATATTTCTCCTAGTCAATCCGGCTGGATTAGTACAGGTGCTGGAAAATCCGGAATGGCATTTAATTATTCGATAACAAAACATGATTCCAAAGTGGAATTATATATAGATAGGGGTAAAGATTCAGATTTAGAAAATAAACGAATTTTCGATCAGTTATTCAAAAACAAAGAAGAGATTGAGAAATCATTTGACGAATCATTATTGTGGGAACGATTAGATGAAAAAAGCGCTTGTAGAATTAG
This sequence comes from Promethearchaeota archaeon, assembly GCA_016839865.1. Next base: position 699 of record JAEOTN010000512.1, read on the forward strand.
TAAAAAAATTGATGGTGGATATAAAGATGAAAAGAAATGGGATCAAATTCAAACCCAACTGATAAATATTATGATACGATTTGAAAAAGCAATCAAACCATATATTTCCAAATTGAAGATTTGATTTTTATAATGGATAAGGTGATGAATAAATGTTCAATACTGGTGAATTATACAGTCGAAAAGAAATTCATGATCAATTTGGAGGTCAACGACAATATGGAATCAGTACCCCTGAAGATAAAAATTATATGTTTTTATTTACAGGTGAAGCTGGTGAACAATATGGATACAAAGACGAATGGACTGATGATGGAATATTTCTTTATAGTGGGGAAGGTCAAAAAGGTGATATGGGATATATTAGAGGAAATTTACAAATTCTTAATCATATAACAAACGGTAGAGATCTCTATCTTTTCAAATATATTGAAACTGGTTTAGTAAGATTTATCGGCCAAATGATATGTACTGGCCATCATGAAACTATTGGTAAAGATATTGATGGAAAAGATCGAAAGGTTATAATTTTTGAACTTACACCAATTGATAGATTTGACAAATTAGATGATTATTATGATGATGAAAAATTTTCAAATATGTGGGAACAATCTTTAGATGTATTAAGAGAAAATGCAATTAAATCTTCCTCCATTGGCCAAAGTCCTAGAGAAAGAAAAAGTAATGTTTTTAATCGAAGTGAATCTATCAAGATTTATATAAATAGAAGGGCAAAAGGAATTTGTGAAGCATGTGAAAAACCTGCGCCATTCGTCTCAAAAACAGATAAACCATATCTTGAAACTCATCATATTCGTAGGTTAACAGATGGTGGGCCAGATCATCCAAATTATGTTATTGCTCTATGTCCAAATTGTCATCGTCGAGCTCATCATAGTAAAGATTTTAAAGTGTTTAATCAGCAATTACAACAGATTGTGAATAAAAAAGAGTTTTGAATTTTTATTCACAACAACAACTCCCCATCGATTGGTTCGATTATTTTCCGATTATGATACCTCGTAATAAAATCTCTAACTGATGGATTATGTGTCTTCAACAAGTTCTGATCCACTATAATTTTATGATCCTTTTTCACCCTTAGGATGGACTGATCCACCGCACCATGATGGATACGGCATAACGAGAGTCCATTTAGTGGATTCAATCTATTCTCAAAATCCTCCTTCCATGATCGTATATGATGTGCATCTAGCAAGCTCTCCAGATTAAATTGGCACACGCAGCACTGGTACTCAAAGTTCCTTAATACATACTTCCTAAACACGTCTTGGCTCTTCCTAATCTTCACCTGCCCCCAGCTATCCTCCACCCGGTAATCCTTATGGTCCACCTGGTCCATGATATCTTCAATGAATCCCAACTCGCCATCGTTCTCGAACAACTTCCTGTAGGTCCCTCGGTTATCTACGAACTCGATGTACCCATCATCGCGTAGAAACTGGATCTGCTGCCGTATCTTAGGTTGAATATTTATGTTTGATGGAAACTGCTTCTTGAGCTCAGGCTCGTATTTGTAGATATCAGGCAATGTAAACACCATCTCTGGTAATTCCTTAACATACCCCAGCACCGCTTCCTTCCACGACACCTTACGCTCCTCGAACGGCTCCTCGGGCTCCACGAACAAGACATAGTATCGATCCTTCACATCACCCTTCTCGAACTTCAACAGCGGCCGCATCTTACTCTTGAGCTTAACACCCTCGGTGAACAGATCAAAATGGATGGGGTATGTCTTCTTAACGATCTTCTCGAAATCCGAGCGCCAGAATAATCTTGATTCCTCTTTGACAGGCCGGCCTTTCCAATTCCTCATCTTACTTAATTCAATATGTGCATTGAACGGAACACCATCAAAGATCAACACGATCTCCTTGCGCTGCCCCTTCCCCAGACTACTCATGTCAAAAAAATCCCGAATCTGCGAGGGGATGCCTGTGCCATGGTGGACAAAAACAGATTTGTCCATGGTCTTGACTGCAACATCCTTTGATTTTATGTCCCAGGAGTAGTATTTCACATAATTCCCCCAACAACCTCAACATCAACTCAGATCTTTATTTTTTCGATTAATTATTATCCTAAATAATAGAAAATCTTATTAGTAGATGAAAATTATATATTATATGTAGATTGTTAGTAAAAAGGAGTGAAATTTTAAATATACCAAATAATATATACAATTTAAAAGAGGAGCAATGGCCAGGAAGAACAACATTTTGGTATTTATTTCTTCGTCTAATTGAGGTGATTAAGTTGACAAAAGGAGGTAATGTCAACGATTATCTAAGTATTGCATCTTATTTTATAATTAAAAAATTTAAAGATGTAAAGGGTACAGATCCATCCGGTTTGTACTTCAACAAAATTATGTTCCTTACTTATAAAAGCCTTAGGAATAAAATTAATTTAAAGTTACCTCACTGTTGGTATAGGTACGGTGACGAAGTTATTAAATCCTCAATGCCAACTAATGTTCGCTGGAATCATGAGAATCCGGATAAAACAAAAGTTTTTTGGAAATATATTCCACCAACAATGGAAGATGATGGAAATATCCAATTAATAGAAAAGACTATAGAAGAATTAACTGAAAAATATTCAGATAATGTTTTTGAAGCTGTAAAAGATGTATATAATCATGCACCATTTGAGTTCCAAAAACGGTTTCTTGAATTAAGAGAAATGTTATATGGTATAAATAATACTTTTAATTGGGATGCAACATCTTTAGCTAATATTTCTGCTCTTGTTTTCGAAAATGCTTTTAATACTTTTCCTGTATCTAATTTTCCAAAACTCAGAAGACAAAAAGAGCTTACTGAAAAAGCTATTGAAATTATACTTAATAGCCCTAACCCTGATTTTAATTTAGTCAAAGATTTTTGTATAAGTTTTTGGTTTCAATTCTGTTATCATTTAAGAACCCATAAGAAAGCGAATGAAAATGTTCCTAAAGAGATTTTAACTATTTGGCGTGGGAAAATCGAGTTTGAAGACTTGAAATACAGAAGAATTATAGCGGATCTCTTGAAAACATTAGCTGGGAAATATGATAATGTTTATGATCTTGATATTTTAAAAGAAGAAATTGAGTGGAAAAACAAAGACGATCAAGAAGCAAAAAAAATTATTGAAGATTTTTTCAATAATTAATTATTATTCATCACTAATTAAATTTGCTTTCGGAGCATATTAATGAACGAACCGCTTGTTTTGGATACGAATGCTTTAAACAATAAAGATCTCATGTACTGGTTAAGATCTTATAGAGGTCAAATAATCCTTCCAATAATTGCATATTGTGAATTCTGTTTTTATCAATCTGTTTTGCGTGGTAAATCGATTTATGAAATTGATAGACTTTTAAATTCTGCAAATATTGGTATTAGAAATATGACAAAAAAAGATGCTACTTGTGTTATTGATATTTGTCAAGACATCGATGAACCTGAATTTAAGAAAAATTGGCGAGATTATATGATAGGTGCTTTCGCTCATTTACCACCTCATAGATTAATTACTGAAAATGTTGATGATTTTGAGTTCTTAGGGAATCGTGTAATCGATCCTGTGACATTATTAGAAAATTATGATAACAAAGGTAAGAAAAAGAGAAGTAGAAGAAAAACTTAATTGATGTTAGAGCTCATTTGGGATTTTGTCATTGGGATTTTATTTGAGTTTTGAATTTTGAGTCTTGAATTTCCCCTCATCAACAACCCATCGCTATCCCATCAATAATTCATCAATCCCCCCATGCTCAACAATAATTTACTTTTAACTTTTAAAATTTCCAACTTTGAGAAAGCTGAAGGATTTCTCAATGCCGAACAATTTGTTTTGACAAATTGTTCTAGTTTTCATTTTCCAATACCCCAAGCATTAATTCTGCTAATATGCCCCTTCCACCACCCACTCCCCCACTAACAATTCAACCTGCTGTAACACCGCCCGCGTCGCCGGACCCGGATTGGAGGGGGGATAGCCGTGCAGACACAGTAAGTAATAACCATTCGGGGATTTTGGGTTTTTGTTAAATTTCGTCTAATTGGTGTTTTTCGGGGGAAAGTTGATATACCCCGTCCCTTTTTTTTTAAGAATATATAAATAATATTGAACATATTCGGAAATTTGTGAGACAATGCCATATTTTATTGATACAAGTTTTTTCGTTGCCCTAAAAAATAAAATTGATGATTTTCATGGAAGGGCTGAAGAGATAGTTGCAGATATTTTAAATGATAAAATTGAAAGACCATATTGTTCGGATTATATCTTGGATGAAGCTATTACAACTGTTCGAAGTGAAACAAAAAATCATGAAAAAGCTGTTGAGATTGGTAATATGATTATGAATTCTAAATATGTGAGCATGAAAAGAGTTGAGAATAACATAATTTCAAAAGCTTTTGAATCTTATAAACAATATAAGGATAAAGAGCTAAGTTTTACAGATTGGACTTGTATCCATTTTATAGAACAAAAAGGATTAAGTGGTATAATTAGCTTTGATCATCATTTTGAACAAGTAGGTATACCCATGTTAAAATAATGGAAATTTTAAATTTTTACATCAAGAATATACTATATTATCTATTTCAGAACTAAGTTCTTCAGTTCCTTCTCCCCAATCATCTGGTAATAAGAATGCTTTCAATATCGGATCCTGTAAAGATTGTGGATTAAATTTTTTAAAGAAA
>JAEOTN010000513.1 GCA_016839865.1 Promethearchaeota archaeon
ATAACTCTCAGATCGTCTTGATTTCGTCATTGGTACAATTATTCTTTTTCTAATGTAACTAAAAAACTATGTCCCCTATCAGTAATATGAAATTCATCTTGAGTTTGGAATATAAGCTTCAAACTCGATAGAACGGGTAAACGTCCAAGAATACATTCAGAGGGAACTCCCGAAAGAAGATGAATTGTGGTTTTCGTCGAAGCGCCCCGAGATATAGCTATCAAAATCTGGATTCCCATCTCTCCTAAAATGTACCTATAGCTGGTTAAGTTTTCACCATTTTGTTGATCAGTGTTTGGTTCGGACATTCAGTTACCATTCCTTTATTCCACATTGTATATCTGTACATCTGTTATACTTTCTGCTGATTGGAATCGTTTCTTAACTTCCTCCATAGGAACCAAAAGTTTATTTTTTTCGATATATGACTCATACAGACAAAACTTTTGTTTAACACACACACCAGATACGAATAAATCATCTGGTAATTTTAATTCTCGAGTAATTTCTCTAATTTCTTCAATGGTTTTAATCGAAAAATCCTCACATTTCAGCTGGATCTTTACTACTTCCTTTCCTTCTAAAGGAAAGATATCAATTTTCAATGCTCGAGGTTTTGGAGAAAACACTACTAATACATGGGACAATGAATCACTAGCTGTCCAAGATTCCTTAAAGAACGAATCAAACATTTTTTTCGGTAGTGTTATGTTTCCAAGTGTGTTTTTACCTACAACCTTACCCCAACTTAATTCCTTTTCAGTCATATTATTCGTCCTTTGCAGTAGTGCTTTTTTCTTTTGATAGTTTTTTTAATTTTGAAAATACCTCATCACCAAGGTTCCCCAGTTCTTGAGGTTTTGTTTCTTTTTTTGGACTCCTTTTGGTTTTATACGATTGAGCAATAGATGGATGGGTCTTTTTTGATGTAAGTTTTGATAAGTAACTTGGAAATGACGTAGAAAACTGAATATCATCAATTAAAAGAACTAAGGATTCCCCTTTATATTCAAATTCATCGATGATGTTTTTCTTGCGGAGAATCTCTAAAATCTCCATTAAATTCTTCATGGGTTCACTCTCGATCATACTTAATATTTGATCCTTAGCTATAGGTCCTGCACGTAACTGTAAAAGTACATTATAAATTTCCGGATTTGCTACCAGATTCACTAATTGCATAGAATCATTAGTAGAAGCCTTGTATTTATCAAAAAAGTTCTTTACTCGGGCTAAAAATTCATCAATAAGATCTGCTAATTCTGGTTTTTCTTGTATCAAGGGAATTATACAGTCAGGTGGTGCTCTTTGAACACTCGTTTCTTTTACAAGGAGGACAAAAGTATCATGACCAATAACATTTTGGAAGATAAATTTCTCTGTTTCTAGTTTAGCTAAAATTGGTTCTAAATCCAAATTCGGGTATTTTTGAACATGCCATTTTGTTAAATCTTCTTTAGCAACAGGACCATTGGATAAAAATTGGATTATTTCATAAACTGATTCCAAGCTTAACAGTTCTGCAATGATTTCTTCTTCAGATTTTTCTCGGGAGAATGAGATGATATTCCAATACAGATCTCGTATCCATAATTTCAGCATTTTATTTTTCTCAAGCAAAGATTTTTTTTCATCTTCACTCAGAGAAATATCTGCAGAGGGAGGGCCATCTTCGTAAAATGCCTTGTAAAATTCGTTTGCATTCTTCAATCGGTTTGCAAATTCAATACAGTGCACTAGAATCTCTTGTTGAATCTGAGTAGGGATAGGATTTGTAAAACATAATGACATTAACAGCATCTCTTTTTGCCCACGTGCCCATTTTGAACTCACTTCAAAAAAATAATTAAAAAGATGGAGATTTTCGAACGAATGACTAAAAAATCCTTCTTCAAATTTCGTATCCATTAGATCGGGTATTTTTTGAAGCTCTTCTGGCTGTAATGAAGCCTCAGGATATTCATAGTATATCGTTGGACCAATTTTCCGATGAAACCAACTTAATGTGATCGTGATTGACATTGTATTTCTTTATGTACTTCTGTAATTTGGATAAGTAAATTCCTATATATAAAATAACGATCTGAATATTATTAGACTCTCCTAATAACACATGCAGTGAAAACAAGTGAATCAGATCCAACTCATAGGTTTCGATTTAGATGATACCTTATATGATGCTACTATTTTAGCTGAGGAAGCTAGATTAGGAGGATTGAAGAAAATTCGAGAATATGGGCTCGAATTCAAATTATCCGAGGGCTTTGAGTTACTTCAAGACATAGTAAAAAAATATGGAAGTAATTATCCCTATCATTTCAATATTTTCCTGGAACGAATAAAAGAAAATCCTCAGTTATATGATTTGGATAAATTCGAATTCAGTATTCCAAAATACGTCGCTGCGGGAGTGATGGGATATCATGAGGTGAAAGTTAACAAGATTGAACCGTTTCCTGAAGTCTCTGATGTCTTAACACGACTAAAAGAACAGAAATTTATCCTCATATTGATTAGTGATGGACTTGCAGTGAAACAATATGAGAAATTAATGAGGTTGGGAATACTCCATTTTTTTGATAATATCTTCATCTCAGAAGAAGTAGGATGGGAAAAACCAAATCCAAAATTCTATCAGAATTGTTTGGACCAGCTAAATATCCATGGATCTAATGCAATTTATATAGGAGATCGAATGGAAAATGATATTTCTCCAGCAAAGGATGTAGGGATGCATACAATTCTTATTCATCGAGGTGGGAAACACGATCCTAATCTTACTGATGTCGATCATATTTTAAAATCAATTATCCCTGATCATGAAATAGATGATTTAACTCAATTATTTCGAATATTAGAATCATATCGTTGAAATTCGCAGATTTTAAAGTGGTTTGCATATTAATACACACGAAGTGATACATTATGGGAAAACCAAAAGCATCAGGCGGTAAAATGCGAGCTAGTCATATTCTAGTACCGAAACATGGTCAACTTTTGAAAATTATTGATAAACTGGATGCAGGGCAGAAGTTTACAGACCTTGCTCGACAATTTTCTGAATGTCCATCCAAGAAAAAGGGAGGAGATTTAGGATTTTTTACTAGGGGTAAAATGGTACCAGAATTTGAAAAAGCAGTTCTGAGTCTTAAAGTTGGAGATGTTTCGGAACCAGTAAAAACTCAATTTGGTTGGCATTTAATAAAAAGAACGGGATAAGTGCATATATATGGCTAAATCCGTAATTGTGTGCCTCATACAACCTGAGATTGTGGAATCACACAGAGAAATGGATTCAAAAATAATTGATCTAGTAGCCAGAGCTGCCACGAAAAAGCCAGATATTATTATGTTACCAGAGCGTTGGCGCTCAGTACCCCCAAAAGAAGAGTTCCTTGATGCAATTGAGGAGGAGCGTGGTCATAGTTACCAACTCTTAAAGGATTTAGCTAAGAAAAGTAATACGTACATCCTCACTGGGGGGATTTGGGAGAAGAGAAAATCTGACTTTTATATAACTTCATATGTATTCGATGGAGAAGGAAATGAACTAGGGAGACAGGATAAAATCCATCTGTATAATTACGAACCTACAGTATTTACTCCGGGCTCAGAATTGCAGGTTTTTACTCATCAAGGCGTTAACACCAAGTTTACTGTGTTAATTTGTTTTGATATAGCATTTTTTGAAACTCCTCGATTAGCTGTGGAGAACGGTGCTGAATTATTACTTAGCCCTACATTAATCCGCAAGGAAGGTCTTTACAATTGGAGCATCTACCTTCAAGCAAGGGCATTGGAAAATCGAGTACCGGTAGCAGCATGCAATCCTGTTGGTTCAATTTTTGGGAATAAATATTTGGGTAAATCAAAGATTATTTCGTTTAAACGAGGGCATCATTCACCTTCTGTTTTAAAAATTCGAGAATGTAAAGAAAACTCATCAGATATCCTCGTAGAAACCGTCAACGTTTCTTTCCCTAACAGATTAAGAAAAGTAAGGTTAAGCGAAAAACGGGATAATATTTCAATACGTGTAAGAAAGAGTTAATGCAGTATTCTTGAACTACTCAGCCTAAAGACTTGGGATTCGGAGGTTGAATTCAATTACACTTTCAACACTACTGGGCGGTTCAAGCGCCCTCTATCCCCTATCCAAACGGACTTAGAGACTCCTTGTTTCAGAATGTTGTTACTCGCATTGACATCAGCATTTAACACCGATCCACAGTCGGAACAGACATATAATCCCCGATATTTGCGATTCTTCTTGTTCACAATTCCACATACCGAACATGTTTGCGATGTGTAGGCTTCGGGGATTCTCCTCACTGCAATACCGACCATCTCACCTTTATATTCCAATTGTTGAATGAACTTTAAAAAAGGAATCTAAACAAAAGTTTGATTAGTTTTTTTGCCGAGATTGATGTTTTGCTTCCATCTTTCATTATATCCCACAATTATTATCCCAATATTATTTGCAATGCAATGATTGATAATTTTGCGGGAGGTTTTATGAAAAAAATCCCGGACCTTATTGTTGCGTTTTCGATGAATTTTTAATATACGATTTGTAATGTCTCGGTGATTACATTTCTTTGCCAAAGATTTGTATTTGGAAAGTTCTTTGTTATAGAATTGATTCACCGACTTGAGAACACCGCCTTTGATAATCAACGGAGTGCCTCCGCAGGTATCTGACGTAGTTACGATGTTTGTCAAGCCTAAATCAACCCCTAACACGTTCATTTTGTTCAAATTCATTTCAATAGGGTCATAATGATAAAGAAGTTCGATATTATAGCAATCCCCGAAAGGTACAATACGTACCCCTTTTATATGGGCGAGATTGGTTTTGATCTTTGGAAATCCTAAGTTTTCTAATTTACGGGTGAGAAGAACATGCCCTTTTTTTACCCGTATTTGCAATGACGTAAATTAAACGATATTTTTTCCTTGTTTCGGTTTATAATGGGGTAACTTCGGACGTCCTAAAAACTTAGATGGAGTAGACTTCCATGTTTTAATCGCATGAAAAAAACTTTTAAAATTCTGATCCACTTGCTTAAGGACTTGTTGGGGAGGGTGTGCACCAGAACTATCTTTTAATTTTTGAAAAGCTTCATGAGATTTCAGTAAATGCCATAGTTCGCTGTAGCGTATCCAGTGGCGATCTGTGAAGAAACGTTGTCTTACGATATAGGTAGCAACATTAAACAAATTCTTTGACCGCATTGTGAGATCCTTTAAGAGGTTCGAGGGCTTCAGTTGAATTTGTCGTACCAGTTGCATTCTATAATTTTCTATTGGTTTAAGTTTTTAAATATGGAGAGGGGAATAGAGTATTAATACGAAATTCATCTCCCCCATAAAAGGGAGAATTTTCTTTCGATTTTAGGATAACAAAACATAAAAACAAATCCGTGTTTATACGAGTAGGAATGATTCGTGCATGGCGGAATTAACTTTACGAATAGAGAAAATTAAACAAGGCACGGTAATTGATCATATAGAACCCGGAAAAGCAATTCGGGTTTTAAATATACTAGGACTAGATGGTAAAGATGGAAGATTGATTACTGTAGCTATCAATGTAACCTCAAAAAAATTAGGAGGAAAAAAGGACATCATCAAAGTGGATAATGTCTTTTTAGATAATGAGCAACTGAACCAAATATCTCTAATCTCTCCCAAATGTGCAATTTCTTATATCGAGAACTTCAAGGTATCAAAAAAATTCATCTTAAATTTACCCGAGACATTTATTGGATTATTCCCTTGCGCAAATGAAAATTGCATTTCAAATGTAGCACGTGAACCAATGAAATCGGAGTTTAAGGTTATATCAGAGAAACCAGTCAAATTGCAATGCAATTATTGTTCCCGAATACTGCGATTCTAATACTTATATAATCGTGGAACCTCTGAAAGTGGTGTGTGAGAATCCCCCCTTATAAATAATTGCTCCAATAACTCAATTTTACGCATTCCTATTGAAATAAGATTATCCATATCCTGTTCCATTTCTTCAAAAATCGTTTTGTAATTGTATTCTTGAACTTGGCGTAGTTTTAGTTGTAAAAAAGTCGTTCCAACTCTCCTTTCGAGTAGCGCCAGTTGAGATTTACATGTGTTTTCAAGTCTTTTATTAAAAATCCACATTTTCTCTTGATCCTCAGAATTTTGAGGAGTCTGAGGAAACTGAGTGACAATTAATACAATGAAAAATCCTTGAATATTGCAGATCAGCAAAATTTTCTTTTCAGTATAAATGCATTCGATCTTCCCAAATTCCGTATTGATATACCCGAACATTGCAGCCAAAAATCCAGTGGCAAGGTCATCATTGTTGGAATAAGTCCCTGAATATACTTTTGAAAATAGACAAATCCCAGAATTCTCAAATATTATTAATTTTTCAATCAAATCTCTCGTATTGTTTTTTTCCCAGTATATTTAAACTTAGAAGAAAAACACATAAGATAGGGTATCCTATCCCGATATAGGTGAATTGTTTGTCGCTTGTGTATCGTATCAGTGGATTGAATGAATTTGAAATCAATTTTGAAGATTATTGTGTACCATGCAAATTCCAACGAAGATGTAGATATGGGAAATCAACTCCTTTAACAATCTCAATTGATTGCAAAGATCTTTTGCGCGCTTATGAAAATGAGAGATATGAACAGATGAAAGTTGCACAAAAAGAAGCGGATATTGAAGACACGTACGAACAAATCGAGTCTCGAATTAGAGTAAATACGAGGCAAATTTTTTCAAACATCTGGAAAAAGAAAATTAAGGACCACAGAGAAGAAATCTTGTGTATAAACTCCCGAAAATTAGATTCTATGCTCACATCTCAAAGAGGAGGAGAGTGGTGGGCTGAATTCGCAAAAGTAATGAAAAAAATCTATCAAGATTGTAAGAAACAAACCTCACTTTCTTAAATCGGTTAAAATCAAGCGGATCCGGCAGGATTCGAACCTGCGATCACCGGATTAGAAGTCCGGTGCCTTATCCTGGCTGGGCAACGGATCCACGGATTTA
>JAEOTN010000514.1 GCA_016839865.1 Promethearchaeota archaeon
CTATTTAATACAACAGATTTTACATATGAAGTTCCTACATCAATACCTACAAAGAAATTTCCACTAAGCATAATTTCACAGCAATTGAATTCTGAATTAATCAGGATTTATAGGAGGTAATTCGCATCCTCTAATTAAGGATACAAATATTTTATTATATGGAGTAGGTATTCCTTCGAGTTCCCCATATTCAACTATTTTACCGTTAAGAAAGCCAATTTCGGATGGATTGCCCGCATCTATATCTGCTTCCATTGAAACTCTGTGGTGACCAGCTTTATCCAAATAACTCATACCTTTATCTAAAAAATCTGGTTCGAAGTCAATGCCTCGTGCTCTTGCAACCTCTATTCCCTCACGTAGTATTTCTCTACAAATTTCTCTTGTTTTCGGAAATTCCATCGTTTGCTTCATCGTTGATCTCGTGGTAACACAAACAGGGCTAATCGTATTGAGTATACATTTTGTCCATTCATACTTTTTTATTTCTGGAGTAAAGATGGTCTTTAATCCAGTAGAATTTATAATTTCTGCTAATTTTTTAGCCTTTTCTTCAGCTTTAACTGATATCACACCTAAATAGTTCGGAGGATTGAAAAAAGACATTCTAATAACTCCATCTTCTAAAATATTCCCTGCATAATTGACAACTATGCGCATCGTATTCTCTTCTCCGACATACTCTGCAACAAGTTCTTCAGTATCAAATCCATTTTGTACACTAATAAGTGTAGTGTCAGATTTTACAACATTTTTAATTTCTGGTAAAATTTCATTAAGGTGAGATGCTTTTACAGCAATAAATAGTGTATTCACTTCCTTATTTTGAAGTTCATCTATTGAATAACAAATATTTTCTTTTGGGAATTTAACCTTAAAATCTTTAAGGTTTGTTATAGTTAGTCCTTTTTTTTTTATTTGATCCATATGGCTTTTATTAATATCAACGAGAACTGCATCGTGTCCGATCTTAGCGAGATATGCTGCCAAAATCCCACCAGTTGGGCCAACACCAATGATACCAAACTTAAATTCTTCCATTTTCTTTCCTCCTTAATTTATCATAATAAAATTTTATATAGATATTTCTAACAACTTTTTCATTAAATCTGATAACTTTTCTGCTGCGAATCTTCTCTTTCTTAAATTGATTGTATTTGCATCAATAAATTGAAGGGCACCCGGAATACAATACTTTACACATAAAGGGTCACCATCACATAAATCACACTTTAAAATTTTTCTATCCTTATCGATTCCCACCCCTCCTAATGGACAGAACATCACACACATTTTACATCCTACGCATAATTCTTTATCGATAAGTACAGCACCGGTTTTCTCATCTCTATTGACAGCACCCATAGGACAAACGGTCTCACATACTGGTGTTTCGCATTGCTGACAAATCATTGGGACGAATAATCCCTGGTTTTCCCATTTTACGATATGAATTCTTGCTCGAGAGGGATTACTGACCTTTTCATGAAATATTGAGCATACATTCTCACAGAGTCGGCATCCTGTACATTTTTCTACGTCTACAAATAAGATTTTTTGCATCTTAATACCCTCCTTATTATATAATATGAGTTGGTTCTTTTTTAATTCCTAATCTTTGGAGAGTCTTCTCAGTGGGAACTCCATTTTTATCCCATCCATGAAGATTATAATGCTCATCTAACATGATTTCAAATTTTCCCTTATCGATTTTTAGTCCTTTTACTCTTGGAAGTCCTATAGGAGTGGGTTCCTTAAAATAACGATCAGGTAATCTATCATCTTTTCTTGAAAAACCTTCCCTGTTATTAAACATTCTCTCAAGAGTGTAGATCCTTTCACCAATCTCCATAAGTTGAGAAACTTAATACTTCATCCCAGAAACCAACCAGATTAATTTCGAGAATTCCTCCCACTTTGGAGCGTGGACAGCCAAAAAGACAGTTTGAAACTTGCATGTTCCAATTGAATCTGTAACTGCGTAAAGGAGTTCCTGCCACCATACCATGCGACTTTTTCCTTCATAGGATCTATAATCAGAAGATATTTTTCCACCATATATTTCTTCTAAAAAGTCTTCTGGTAATCCATAGAGATCTATAGCAGGGCGTCCTCTTAAATGATCGGCACCTCGAGTAGAGGTAGTGATGCCTAACGCTAAGCTAGGGGTAGGACGTTCATCAGAATGTAGATTACTCATACCTTTTACTTCAATCGCGTAGTATCTAGATTCTTCTCCAATCTTAGGTATTGCTATCTTGAATCCATCAGCAAGCAAATTGCCAAATCCTTCACGATACGCAATTTTTCGTATAAGTTCATAAAGGACTTCTTCATTCCCCCACTCTAATTTCAATCCTTCTGTAATTTTATCAGTAATTATTCCCTTCTCATAGAGTTCCATTGCCCAAGCGATAAGACCTCCAGTTTCTAATGTATCCAAACCATATTTATTAACAAGATGGTTTGCAACAAGCACAGTTTCCATTTTTCTACAATCAACCATGGTACCAAATGCTCCTAAAGAGGTATATTCTGGACCTTCAGCAAAAAATGGAGCAAAAGCTCCTTCTTTCAATGTATAGCGATGGCGACAGCTTACAGGACATCCATAACAACCGGACATACCAATTGTATACTTGTCCATTTCTTCTGGTTCAATATCCCAACCCTGCTCTAACTGATTTAACTGAAAATTTCTTGTTCTAATCAATCCTGTAGTGTTTGTAGTACTATAAATAATAAGTGTACCCCATTTTGATGCTGCTCTTGAATAACGATTTTTCATTACTTGATCTATCATTTCTTTACAATAGTCTAGTAATTCTATTGGATGAGCAAATTCGATATCCATAAATCCTCGAGCAGCTATGGCTTTTAAGTTCTTTGATCCCATAACACAACCCATACCTGTACGTCCAGCAGCATTTTTCATACCTGTTCTTACATTAGCGAAACGTACAAGATTTTCTCCCGCATTTCCTATCACTAAAGATTTGACTTCTTCATCTCCATGATCTGAGCGTATAAGACTTTGGGTTTCAAATGTATCCTTTCCCCATAGGTGGCTTGCATCTAAAATTTCTATTTCTCCATCATGTATCC
>JAEOTN010000515.1 GCA_016839865.1 Promethearchaeota archaeon
TATCTGTCTTTTATGCATGGATTATAACCAACTATAGAAGGACCGAAATTGCTACCTTGAAATGCATTGGGTATACTAACAACAATGTACGTGTGATAATTGTAGGAGAGCTAATCTGGGTCACGATGTTCTCCTTCCTCAGTGTATTTGAACTACTGATTCACATTGTAGCTTTCTCTGCTTATTTTCACTTCCATGCAGCAGGAGGAATCACAAATTTCCACCCAATAGTTGGTTTTGGTCCGCTATTGATTACAATAGGGATATTTTTGATTGCTCAAATAGGAGGAATTTTAATTGCATATCGGCGTGTTTTGCGACTAAGACCGATAATTGCATTACGGATCCAGAAGTAGGAGGAATAAAAAAATGAAAGAAATTATGATTAAATGTGAAGGCGTCCATAAAGAATTCCGCTTAAGGGGTAATATAATTCGAGCTTTAATCAATGTAAATTTGGAAATTGATGCTGGGGAATTTGTTATGGTGCAAGGTCCCACAGGTTGTGGTAAAACAACCCTCCTGAATGTGATGAGTGGATTGGATCTTCCTGATGAAGGATCCATAATATTAGATGGAGAAGATATTGCGCGGGCAAATGAGGATCGCCTAAGCAATATCCGACGACAGAAAATTGGATTTGTATTCCAAGATTTTAATTTAGTAGAACATCTTACCGCAATCGAAAATGTGGAAGCATTATTATGGCCAACAGTATTGCGAACGAAAGAAATTGAGGACCGTGCAATTGCAGCGCTACGTGCAGTAGATGTATTGGAGAGAAAGGACCATTACCCTAGTGATCTTTCTGGTGGTGAGAGACAAAGAGTAGGAATGGCGAGAGCAATTATCCACCAACCACGGGTATTATTTGCAGACGAACCTACTGGAAATCTTGATCCTACTTCGGGAAAAAATGTTCTCGAATTATTGAAGAAGCTTAACCGAGATCTTGGAACAACCATGATTGTAGTAACCCATGATGTTAATTTAGTGAAATATGGCGATCGGGTTATTAAAATGGATCGTGGCAGAATAGTTCGATGATAGATCTTTATTCTTTTTCTTTATTTTTTATTTTTAATAAATCTACACCATATTTTTTAAGTTGAGAATAGGTAAAATCCATCGGTAACCCAATTACATTTGATGGGGATCCCGATATATTTTTAATAAACACGCTTGCTCTGTCAAACATGGAATAACTCCCAGCTCTCCAGCGGTATTCGTCACAAAAATTCACATAGTCTTCAATTTCCTCATCAGTTAATGCAGAAAATTCTACCTTAGTAGTATCTACAAACTCCGACGTTGACTCTGTCTTACTATCAAACACTACTACTCCAGTAATGAGTGAATGAATTTTTCCCATAAGTTTTTTCAGCATTTCTATTGCGTGCGCCTTATTCTTCGCTTTCCCCAGGATTTCACCCTTTAAATCAACTACAGTATCTGCTGCTATTATAATGAATTCTTTTGTGGGAATCAGATTTGGATTTATCTTCAAAATTTGATTTACAGAATGTGCTTTCCCTTTAGCATGGGACAAAGCTAATTCTTTAGAAGACAACACAGGTTTAGGTAATTCTTCATAATCACTAACTATCACAACATGAGGAATTGCTGCATTCGAAAGAAGACGCTTTCTATCTCGAGATTGACTTGCAAGAATAATAGTTTTATTGAGATTCATTATCTATGTATATCAAATTACTTCATTTCTTAAATAATACCAATCCCATTTTGATGAAAGATTTACATAGGCTATATACACGAATAAGTGGTATTTCATGTTCTTCAGCGATAGTCTCTAGATTTTTCACTCCATCTATTGCTTGAAAAACAACCTTGCTATCCATGCTTGAGAATAAATCATATATCCCCTTTTCATAGATTTTCTTGATTCTCTTATAAGGAACAAGTGCAGCATCAAATTTGGAGATATTGGCACCTAAATTCTCAGGATCAAGACTATCTTTATGATGCATGATATTTTCTAAAATGGACTCAAATTCTTTAAATATCTCAGTTTCTCCATCCCATTTGTTTTCCGTGATAAATGGAAATCTACGGATAAAAGCAGAACTGATTTTCTTGAGCATGGCTTCCACCACTGGTGCTTGTATATCTTTACCTTTGCTGGCTCCGACAAATAACAAATTGTTATCGTTAGGAGGTTTGAAAAACATAAAACTGACATCTTCTAGTCTCATTTCTTTCATGCTTCCTAA
>JAEOTN010000516.1 GCA_016839865.1 Promethearchaeota archaeon
AACACGCGGACATGCAGTTCGCTTCGTTTCCCTCGCTCACCCAAATTACCTTCGATAGATTATTAATCCTGCTAATCTATTGCTTATTGAGAACCAGTAACTTCGCATACCCGCGAGCCGTTAAGTGAAATAATTTTTAGTGGCGTTCTACTGGAAAAGAAGTACTTTGGGAAGGTTTTTATATCTAAAATAAATGTAATATGTTATGCCTCAATTAAAAAATCCTCATAAAGGTTGGACAAACGAACACATTGCAAAAAGTATTCTCTCTAATTTTTGTTTTATTGCCGAACCTTCGAGTATAGGGAATGATGTGGGTACTGATTTATTCTGCACATATTTCAAGATAGATGATAAGAAATTATTCCCTCACTATTCGTTTGCCATTCAAATCAAAAGTAATTATGATGATATTGATGTTTCTAAAAATTTACAATATTATAATAATTTAGAAATCCCATTCTTCGTAGGAGTCGTTGATAAAACTAATTCCATAAAATTAAATATTTTTTCGGGAGAATCGATTTGCCATTTTTTTACATTATTTGGAAATCCATTGAGTCCTAGTAGTAGTCATTACAACCGAAAAAATAAAGTATTTATTAAACTAATAAATGAAAAAACGCATGATCCTTTGTATACAAAAGATAGTGATAAACACGAATTTATATTGAATTTTCCACTAGTTGTTAATATAGATATCGCTTACGATTATGAAAATAATTCTCAAGAAATACAAGAATTATTCGATCTTTGTAGATTAATTAAAAAAAATATATCTTACAGAAATTCAAATTCCCATATTTATGACCTTTACGGGAAAGAGGAAAGAGTAATGTTTGCGGGTTCTGGTTCCGCAAAAACGTTTAGAAAGAATTTTTTAGATCGGCTTTCAGAATTTATTTTGAATTTAGATTGGATTTTAAATAAGAAACCCGATTCTGTAAAAAAGGGGGAAATTAAAACAATTAAGCAAATATATGAGTTATTACAAAAACAATATAATTTGCCTAAGAATAATATATTAAATAAATTTAAAGATAAATGAACCAAAGTGACCCAATATCGCGTTCTTTCTATTATTTCATTTTATTATATAAACGCCAAAAAATTACTCTGCATCGTTTCACTCTTTGCCTCACCCTATGGCTCGGTCACTTAACACGCGGGTATACGGTTCTCTTTACTATTGTTCCAATCACCCAAATGCCACCGCTAATTTTATATGATGATAAAATGATTCAATTTAAGGGGTGCGGTGGCACTTCGCATACCCGCCAGCCGTTTTGCGAAATTCACCTGAAGATCTTTGGTGATTGTATTTCCCCCCATCTTTGGACATCTCTCTTAAATGTATATGAGATAAAATGAAGCTTATATTATTTTTCAAATTTAAGATTTGGCTTTTAGATTAGATATTGAATTTATTTTTATAATAATATCCATCACTATATGAAACATTCAAACACAATTCTTCTAAATATAGTTTGAACAATTCTTTTCAATACCGATTTAGTGTTTCTTCAATACTTTTTGAATTATCGGTGGAACACTACTCTATTAATTGTTGTCTTTGTTCAACCCATATATCTTCACGTTTTGCCTCATGACTATAGCCCTTTTCAATATCTCTCAAAACTTTTGAAATTCTTGTCCATTTACCATCACAATTCTCAGCCCATTTCCGATATTGACTTGCAAGTTCCCTCTCCTGTTTACCCCCCTCATAATAATCTCTTCCGAAGGCTCCTCTTTTATTATAAATTCCAGAATACAATCCATCTTCTATTTCGGGACTCATATAATGTTCAAGAATGTCTCGAACAATCTTATGAGGCCAACAACCATCGTCTGGATCATTTGGAGTATAAGCAAGAATTCTACCAATTGTAAGATCCGCTGCTTTTAATCTGTCTTTCAATGCACATTGTTTTCTCACAGTATCGATCCAATCTAGCAGATATTTATCGTCAAGAGTTCCATCATTCTTCAATCCAGGTACTCGATTATAATTCCATAATAGAGAGAATCCACGTTCTGCTAATGCTTTATTAGAGTTTTCTTCCGATTCAGTTCCATCATCTTTTTTATATGTCATTGTAATTAACTCCGTAAAAACATTCGGTTGGGTATTAACCAATTTGACCATATTGTCTGGTTTATCATCAAATTTAAAAATGGTCATAAAATTCCATTCGATTTTCGCTAAGTATTCATAATCAACATCCGGCCTTTTCTTAAGAATCTCAAGTATCTTCTCGAGTCCATATTTGAAATGGTCTGAGATTGAGACCCAATCCTTTGAGGAAAAATCAGCTTCTATTAACCCGTCAAGATTTGTTTTAATCATTTCTGTAGACACCTTTGAAATATTGCTACTATGACTAAGGTTTACAAGACATTGGAATGCAACAAAAGGTCTCTTGAATTTTAATAGATAATCTAATAATTTAGGGACATCATCTTTATTTTCCAATGGAGCAGTAGGTGGATAGCTTTTCCAATATTCCTCAATGACTTCTTCTTCACATTTATTTAAAAGTTCCCAGGTTATATTCGACCATGGAAGGGCACTAAGAATTAGGGTCAATCGCTCAGCAGTAATTTCTTCTCTTTTATCAATTAGTTCTTTCGCCCAATTATTGCCTTTATCGTGATATCTTTGTCTAATAAATCCTTTTAGAAATTCCTGTAATCTCGAATCATTTCGATCATCAAAATTGATAATGAAATTGTAGTCGTCTTCAATAAGATCTTTGATTTGTGCAGCATTGATTCCAACAAGTCTCGGTTCTTTTGCAGATTGGCTAAGATCTGATAACCCCTTTATGTCCAAAGCCTTGAAAATCTCTAGTGTTGCTTTGTGCTGTAATTTTTCTGTTAATACTTTTTGTAAATTATGATCATGTTTTTCTGTAACACAATCAGGGTGACTTGCGTAATAACAGAAAATTGATTTCCATCTAGATATTAAATTATCAGGTTCAAAATGAGAATATGCCTCTTCAAGTTTCTTAATGGTTTTTTTATCCAATGACCATTCTGCCTCAGAGAATTTTTTATGATGGAATAATTCTGATTGAATCTTTTCCCAAATTATTACCTTTGTCGGTTCATCTATCTTCGTAATATCAAAATGGCATAATTTTTCTACAAATTCTAGCCTTATTTGTTCCAGGGGAATTTTTGAAAGTAATTCAAGTATATCTTTCCAACGTAATGGATCATAATCCACTAAATCTATCAAGCAACCACTTACGAACTTTATCCCCGTAATAATTTCATTATTTGATACATTATTACTATGACTATCCGCCCAGTCTCTATATTTTGGAAGATAATTTGAAGATGTTGGGGAATGATGTGATAATATTAACCTAGTTAGGAGATTCCAAGATTGATCGGGAAATTTTTCAATTAAACTATTAAGTATTTCAAACCTTTCTTCTTGTGATGCAGACGTTTGAGGAAACCACAAGAGAAATATTGACTGTAGACTATTGGAGGGCTTGTTCATCCAATTGCTTTCTGGATCTTCTAAATCTGCTAGGCGACAAAGAATGTAAGTAACTCGACCGAGATATTTTTGATTCCAAGCCAAACATTCGAGTCCCCACAGAAAAAATGCATAATCACACCTACCAAATGGTGTCGTTTGATAGAAAAATTCACTGAAATTAGATTCTTCTTTATCGAGTATCGTTTCTATTGAATCTAAGAATTGATCTGGTGCGGCTTCAATAAAAATTGGAAGCACATCAGAAAGCGTTGCCCAGAATTCCCAAGAAAACTCTTCCTTATAAAGCGAATATAAAATACTGTGGACGTAGTTGGAAGCTTCAGGAAGCTGTACTGGAGGCTGAATAGATAACAATCCAAGGGAGATGCTTAAACCTTTTCGTAGAACATCAGAACATTGAGTTTGATTAGTTTGAAAAACTTGATATGGTATACGATCATTCTTAGGAATCTTATACTTTGGATGAATTTCTTTAAAAATTTTCATTATAACACTTTCAATTCGCTCTATATTTGATTGTGTGATGTAATCGCGAAGGTAGCTGTAAACATATTCTTGAGATGTGAGTGTATATATTGAACCAATTTTTTTACAGGCAGGATTAGGAGAGGAGCATAATTCTTGAATTGTCATTTCAAATTCTTCATAAGGCACATTGCTCAACATTCCCATTATTTTTTTATCAATTTTATTCGATGAATCCCAGGAACCCGCAAACAAGAGTGGAATTAATTGACTACCTACATTTTGTTTTGTCCATTCAGGGCGTGAAACCTCTACTTCATCTGCTAATAGTCTCCTTAATATGGACAAAGATCCATGAGTCTTTATAGCAATTCGATGTGCTTCCTGAGTTGTTTTACCCCCTTCGAGTATTAATTGTTCTTCGATAGCTTTTAATGGTAATCGAGTTATAGAAAGACTGTCTGAGGTTGAATCTGATTCCCTTGTTGTTGGAATAAATACTTTATGTCCATTTTGAATTGCTTTACCGATGGAAGCGCCATCAAATGTAGGTATTAATATCAACTGATTTCCAGGTGCAGAAAGTGTTCGAAATTCAACCTTATCTTCAACAATTACAGCTCTAGACCAATGGTTAATCTGTAAATTAGGCTTCTCTGTCAAAATTATGGCAGCGAGATATGCTATAGCAATTTCGATTTCATGTGCATGAAGATGAATCTTTGATCCGATGGGGTTGCTGAGAAAAGAATCTAGTCTCGATTTTGATTTAATTTGTGTTTTTAAAAGTAAATTTTGATCAATTGGAGGATCTGTTGAATGCCACCACTCATCCCAAAATGTGAAAAGTGAGGTTGCATTTTCCGTTCTTAATCCAAGTTCTCTTGCAAGCCATATTCCAACAGCGGGGGCTATTCCCAACCAAAGTTCCAAATCATCAGCATCAATAACTCTAACGTTTGCCCAATCGGTTGTATCTCGTTTTGCATTGGCCCAATCATTCTTACCTTCCCACCGTCTCGGAGTTACAAAAATGAATGTTCCTTCTGTGATTTTTTCTCCCAGTGGATTTTCTGTCCTTTTTTTAAAATCCTTTTCTGCTTTCGTTTGGAAATCCATCTCTCTTGATATTTCCCATAACGAAATTCCTTTTGGAATAAAAGGATGGTTATACGATTCATTATACACAACTTTTCCATCCCACCCGGATCTGTATATGCTATCCCCAGTAGGTAGTATTATTAGTTCGACATTGGTAGTAGCTGTTATTAATCGCTGAATAACCTCAGGGATAATTTCTTCAGCTCTTCGTTGATCCGCAAAATGCTTAAGGTCTGTTGACTTAACAACCTTTAGAATATTCTGGATTCCGTATTTTCTGAAATCTAATTGTATGTCATCATCTGTGGAGTCATTTACATATCCCGCCTTTTTCAATAAGACATTGAAATCAATCGAATAATACTCAGCTAGCGTTTGTAAAAGTGATTGGGATGGTTTTCCAATCTTCCCATTCTCTAGTTGACTGAGATGTGCATTTGCAATACCAGTCTCATCCTGTACTTGCCTCAGAGTAAACTTTTTTGCTTTTCGAACTTTCTTAAGATAATCACCTAACATAGTAAAAATCACCAAATTATGCTAATCTGCTAATTTAATCGCTTAGCAAGTACTTAAGATTTTCCTACACATGTTCATTTTATAGGCATTTTCACTGCCTACAAATTACATTGACATGTCCAAAAATTTCCACCCCCCAATATTTTAGAAGTCTCTATTCAGGTGAACTTTTCGTGATTACTTTATTATCACTTAGGGTCGTTACACTTTCATTCCTTTGGAGCTCACCTTCGCATAACACGCGGGTATACAACTCACTCGTTGAACTCGCTCACCAAATTCCACCGCTAGATTTATATTATGATATTCTGTTTTAACCTGAGGGGTGCGGTGGCACTTCGCATACCCGCGAGCCGTTATATGAAATCAGGGTGAAAAGAGCATTGGGTATATATAAAAAAAACGGTAATGCTTAAATAAACAAAATAAATATTTACTTTAGAAATAAAAGAGGTGAGTAAGATGGTAACTTTCGATGATATGGCTAGAATGGAAAAACATAAAGATGTACATGGATTAATTCAAGCGCTAAGCGAACGTGATGAGAAGGTGCGAGGAGAGATTGTGTTTGCGCTTATGAGACTTGGTGATAAGTATGCTATTGAACCATTGGTCCATATTGCACTTAAAGATAGCGATGACTATGTACGAGAGTTTGCTGCAACGGCACTACATGAATTTGGAAATAAACGAGCTATTGAACCATTGATAGATGTACTTAAGCATAATGATGGGGAGGTGCGAGAGAATGCCGAAATAGCACTCGAAATTTGTGCTGATTTTGACTTAGATGACTATTTGGAGAAGTTTGAAACAGCAAATAAATATGAAAACGCATTACGTTATGAAGATGCCGCGAAACTTTACGATGAGTTAGAGCTTTGGGATGATGCGGGAAGATTAAGGAAATTAAAAGAAGAAAAGGAAAGATCAGAATCAATAACGCAAACTCCAACAACAATCCACATAGAAAAAGTCGAATCTCTCAAAAACATCAGTGGGTCTAAAATTCTTGATGATCATTCTATGAAAATAAGTAATAGTGTTGTGCACAGATCAACCATTAGTACTGATGAGCCAATAAATAATTGTCCATTTTGTGGGAAGAAGTTCAGTTTTAAGAAAACACCAAAGTTTTGTCCATACTGTAATGAGGAATTGAGATGAGAATTAGAGCATTAACCAATAGTTTTATTATGCCAAATGTAATAGATTATAACCAATGCCAATCATGATTTGATAAAGACATTGTTCGCCCATGACTCTGCGTCTACCTTCGGTGGATTTGCTTCGCCTTCGGTTCAGTCATATAACAAGGATATCTAGCTCACTTCGG
>JAEOTN010000517.1 GCA_016839865.1 Promethearchaeota archaeon
CTTTCACTCCTTTCCGAGCGAGAGTTGCTGCAGCAACTAATCCTCCATTTCCTGCGCCGGCAACTATAACATTATAAAAACGCGGATTTGGACTTTTAGAGGTATCGCTATTTATCTCTGTCATTTGTATCCATTCTCTTTTTACTTGCACATCCTTATAAAAGAATGGTTTACAGGTTATTGATCAAGTGACTAATAACACTGATGGGCGATACATACACCCTCTATCTCCTATCTTGATAGATTCAGAGACTACTTTTTTCATTATATTGATTGATGCATTCACGTCCGCATTTATCACTGAACCACATTTTTTACATATGTATAATCCACGATATTTCCGATTAGCTCTCCGCACCAATCCGCAGTTCGAACATGTCTGCGAAGTAAATTCTTCTGTAACTCGAACAACATCAATACCGACCATTGCCCCTTTGTATTCAATTTGTTTAATGAGTTTAAGAAATGGGATAGAGACGAAGTTTTGATTAGTTTTCTTTCCAATATTCACCTTATATTTCCATCCTTCATTGTAACCAATGATTATGAAACCGATATTTCTCTGAATGCATAACTTGATAATTTTTCGGGAAATTTTATGGAAAATATCACGAATTTTATTATTACGGAGACGAAGGATTCGAAGTATGCGATTTGATACATATGCATTGTTGCATTTTTTTGTCAGTGATTTGTATTTAGCTAACTGTTTATTGTAGTATTGATTTACAGATTTCACTATCCCGCCTTTAATAAGCAGTGGCTCATGTCCACAGTTATCTGATACAGTTACGAGATTGGTGATGCCTAAATCAATACCCAACACATTTTTTCTTGATAACTGTAAATCAATCTTCTCCTTTTCGTACACCAAATCAAAGTTATATCGATCACCATAAGGAACAATTCGTACACCTTTCAAATGTTGTATGTCAGTTTTTATTTTGGGGAATCCGTGGTTCATAGCTCTTTTAGTAACTTGAATTATCCCACTGGTAACACGACTCTGTTGTGCTGTAAAATACACAATATTATGCCCATTTTTTGGTTTATATGAAGGAGGTTTTGGTCGTCGCAGAAATTTCGCTGATTCGCTCTTCCACATTTTCATAGCATCAAAAAAAGATTTCCACGCATCATCCACTTGTTTCAAGACCTGTTGCGGCGGATGGGATCCACACAAATTCTTCAAAAAAAGATAACATGGATGATCTTTTAGCATTCTCCACAGCTGTGTATAACGTATCCAGTACTCATCTTTTAAAAATCGTTGCCGTGTCTCATAAAGAGCGACATTATACAAGTTCTTTGAAGCATTAGTTATCTCGTCAAGAAAAGGAGTTCGTCTAAGTTGTACTTGACGGACGAGCTTCATTATTAAATATTAAATTGATCCCTATAAAAATAATAAGAGTGTAATAGATTCTGAATCAAAAAAATGTGGATTTGTTGTAAAAACTTAAAAAATCTACGCGGTTGAATTATTGTCAAAGAAGAATAAATCCAAAACAACTGTTTCGCTTTAAAAAACTACAAGCATTAAAAAAAAATCCCCCACTAGAAACGATTTTATAGGGAGAATAAGAAGATTTAATCGATAATAATGGTTGATCAAATTCTTGTTGAAGAAACCAAAAAAGTCTATTACATAACCTTGAATCGACCGGAAAAACTCAATGCAATCAATTTCAATATGTTGAGTCAAATCGAGAAATGCTTAACTGAAGTTGAAGAAAATGATAAAATACAACTTCTTGTTTTCAAAGGTGCGGAATGTAAAGCATTCTCAACCGGATACGACACATCACAAATCTTGACCATGGCTCCAGAGAAGAAAACTGAGTTTTGGAAAATGAATTTAAGAGTCTCTGAAATGGTTTTAACCAGTGAGAAACTTTCGATGACTTTAATTAGAGGACTCGCAGTAGCAGCAGGGTTTGCATTTTGTCTTTTTGCTGATTTTCGAGTTGTAGAAGATAAACCTGACATCTATTTCACACTTCCAGAAGTCAGTCTTGGAGTATTTCCTTATGCAATACTAACATTAGGCTGTTATCATCTTCCCCCTTCTGTAGCGATGGGTCTAATTTTTGGTAGTGATAAACTAACCCTTGCAAGAGCAGATGAACTTGGTTTGATTCATCGTAAGTTTAAGTCTGATGTTTTTGAAAAATCAACAAAAAAATACATTCGATCAATTACCTCACAAAACGCTAAAGTGCAACGAATGGCAAAAATTTGCTACAATTATGAACGGAAAAACATCTTACAAATGATGCAAATGGAAGAAGATTTCACTCATGCATGTTTAAATCCTGATGTCTTGACAAATGATTCTATTAAAAAAATTAAAAGGAAGTGGAGTTAAAATGTCTGATTTTGTGCAAAAATTTCTGGATGATCCACAAGTAGTTTCTCGAGTGTTCTATCCACAGAGGTTTAACGTACCTGAAGAGAATAAAAATTTACGGGTCTTGAAGTTTAAAGTAGAGGATGAGGTTGAATTGGGTGGATTGTTATATCTCCATGAGAATCCCACAAATTATCCTACGATGATATATTTTCATGGGAACGTGGAAGTGGCTCTGCATTATGAAGGTATTCGTCAACTGTTCCATCAAGCAGGTGTTAACCTTGCTGTATTTGACTTCCGTGCATATGGATTTTCGACTGGAAATCTATCATATACAGCACTATTGAAAGATCCAATTCCTCTTTACCATAAGTTCAAAACGTGGATGGAAAAGGAATATCCGGGGAAAAGTGCAGAAGAATTCATTTGTATGGGTCGTTCCCTAGGATCTGCTTGTGCCTCTGCATTAGGAGCTTACGAGGATGCTCCAAATATCACAAAAATAGTATTTGAAAGCGGATATTCAAGCACCTATGATTTAATGACAAGATTGTTCATGTTACGCCATCCACAAATTACCGAAGAAACATTAGAACCCTATTCGAACCACATATACCAGAAAAAAATCCGAAAACCTACATTTATCTTACATGGAGTTAGGGATAGTATAATACCGGTAGAGCAAGGACAACAAATATTCGATTGCATACCTTCAGATGTACCTAAGCAGTTCGTACGCATTGAAGATGCTACTCATAACAACATAATGCTGTTTGGAGAGAAGTATTTTGGACCACTCAAGGAATTTCTAGAGTAAAATTTCAATTGAAGCAAATTTTGTTTCTCTTTTCTAATTTGGAACCAGTCCCGACAAAATCTCATAAATCCAGAAGATAATTTTTACTGTCCTTTTCTTTAACTTTCACTTATCTTACTTATCTAAATTGCTCAAATCAGAATATACTCCATTTATTCTTAGAATATTTCCAAAAGTGGAGCATAAGTAAGATAGAATTGTAAATTATCTTACTCCTTTTAGAAATCATGAAAGAAGGGTGGAAATGACCATGCAAGAAATCCAGCACGCACAAGCTCAGTCTCTTATCCCCCAAAGTCTAAAAATTAGGATTAAGTGCCCTATTTGCAAGGAATCCGACATCATAGTGGTAAATCGCGACGATATTGGCTTATTTGAAGAGGGTCCAATTCGATTGGCAGTTCCCGCTAAAACAATTTGTGAACA
>JAEOTN010000518.1 GCA_016839865.1 Promethearchaeota archaeon
CAATCATAGATAAGACGTATCGAATCACCCCTATATATAAGCTCCAAAGCGCTTTCTATGAAAAATACTTTGCATATGATGCTATCATGCTCACCATTAATCATATTCACTCACACGGTGGATTGGCAATTTTAGATGCGAAACGAAATGATATTGGGAACACTGCGAAAGCATATGCAATTTCTGTATTCGATAATTATAAGGCAGACGCTGTAACTGTGAACTCCTACCTTGGGATTGATGGGGTAAAACCCTTTATGGATTATGAGGATAAAGGAATATTTGCATTAGTTAAGACATCAAATAAGAGTAGCGGTCAATTTCAAGACCTATTTGCATCAAAAATGGAAGCACAAATGGGACAAACGACATTGTTTATTTCAGAACCGACAACTTTAAAACGAAATTACATGCATATGGCGGAATTAGTTAACTCCTGGGCGCAAGAAAGTCAGATTAAAAAAGGATATTCTGGAATGGGGGCTGTAGTTGGAGCAACATACCCACGTGAGCTAAAAGAATTACGAAGAGTCATGCCACATTCATTTATTCTCATCCCGGGATATGGTGCACAAGGTGGAACCGCAGAAGCCGTCGTGAATGGAATTAATCCCGATGGATATGGAGCAATTGTGAATTCTTCTAGAGGAATCGATTATGCCTATGTGAAAGAACTAGCTGGAAATCGTTTCACACCGGAAGAATATGCTGAAGCTGCTTCAGAAGCTGCTCAATTAATGAGAATGGACATCAATGACGCAATTGAAAAAGCTAATTTACTCCCATGGTAATCATTTCAGAAAATCATCATAGCTGATGAACTCAACCTTTTTTCCTCCTTTTTCAAAAATATGACTTGCATTTAACGAACGGTCACTATCTACAACAATCTTGAATTGCAAAATGCTTGCCCATTTTTTACTTCCAGAGAAATAATTGATGACATTGTTCTCTTGTAATTTATTCTCATATAGAGCGAGTAAATCATTTTGAGAACAACCTTCTGGAATTTTCATGTAATCAATCACAGTTTTTGTGTCTTTTTCCTCAATACACAAAATTGATTTCTGAGTTGATAAAGAAAAATCGAATTTAGTATTCTGTTTGTGAAGATTGTGGATAATTGAATGAAAATCTCGCACAGAATGAGGTTCTTGAATCTTATCTGAGATAATTGGAATGAATTCTGGATTGATCTCATACCCTATGCTCTTTCTTCCGTAATTCCGAGCTATCTTTAGTGTGGTTCCGGAACCCGCAAAGGGGTCCAATACCGTATCATTTAAGTAGGAAAACATTCGGATTAGTCGGTAGGGTAATTCCTCAGGAAACATGGCAATGTGTTCTTTTTGTTGAACACCGGGGAATGCCCAATGGCCTACATACCACCGTTTCCATTCATCTATGCAAATTTTTGATAGCTCTTTCGTCTCTCGATTTGTTTTCTTTGGTTTACCTTTAATTTTTTTGAATATCAAGATATGTTCATAATCATAGGTCACCATACCGTTTCCTGGATAAAACAAGGAACCCATTAAAGAACATCCACCCGTTGTATTTGTAGTACTCACTTTTTTCCAGATAATATCACCCATGAAATCAAAACCGATATCCATACAATCTTGGATAATCTTCCCCGCTATCGGGAGAACTCGATATCGTTCATAATCTCTCGCACGTAGGTATTGATCTCCAATATTTATACAAAACCGACGTTGAGGAGTCAGAACACGATGGCATTCTTGCCAAACTTGTTTTAAACGTGCAAAATAATCGGTAAAATCTTCTCCAAAACCAATTTGATTATCAGCATTGTAATCCTTTATTTGACCATACGGTGGAGAAGTGATTATTAAATCAATAGAATCATCTACTAATTCCTTCATATTTTCAGAACTGGATGTATACACAACTGGTTCATGATTACGAAAGAAATTAGATGATTTTGTAGTCAAAAAACTCACAGATTATTTGAATTCTTTAATTATAATGGTAACGCGACCAGCGTCGTTAATTATCTTGTATTGGTCTTCTTCTACTTCAAATTTGACATAACGACGGTGGTCTTCATCGTAATCTTGGAAAACCTTATAATTACCAACCAATTCGAACTTGTTCTCATCAAACTCTAAGCCACATATGTGACATTTATATTTTAGTAAGTGATCTTCATAGATTGCACTCTTAGTTCCACATTTTTTACAAAGTCCTTTTTTCATATGGTCCAAAATTATTCACCGTATAGAAATAGGTCTAATTCGATAAAACTTTTTTCTCCCGTTCTAAATAATCAGGAACTCGCATATATAATGGCACTGCAATAGCAGCAAAAACAGCTGCAATAAGAAATACAACCCAAAGTCCAAGTTGATCTGCAAAAATTCCTGCAATAATTACTCCCGGTATTTGTCCAGCAGAACTAGTTATATTGATGATACCGAGAAACTTCCCTCTTGCTTCCTCATCTACCAAGTCTTGACTCCAAGTATCACTGGTTGCATTACTCCCTTCAAGGAACATACTCATGAGAAACATACCAATATAGAAGATCCATATATTAAATTCAGAAAACGCTAGAAAAATAAGTCCTCCGACTGCACAAGGAAGTGTGATTAATACAATCTTTTTTCTACCAAACCGATCGGAGATCCGTGGAAATATAAGAGGACCTAATGCAGTACCTCCTACAATCATTAAAGAATAAATAAGAACTTCAATAGAGTCAAATCCTGCTTTTTGAACATACAAAATAATGAAAGGACTAAAAGCATAACTCGCCATTTTTGGGAAAAGATATGCAATGAAAAAACGATAGAATCCTTTGTGTTTTCTTAATTCTTTTACTGAGAAGATATTCTTTATATCCTTCCACCAATTTCGAACTGGGGGAAGATTATCCATGGGTTCTTGCAGAGTAAAATAGACAATGATAGCTGCTACGATAAGAATAACACCAGTAATCATGAAAACTAAAACATGAGTTAATTCTGTGAAATTTCCATTTATGTCTCTCTGTCCCCAGATAACAAATGAATAGGTGACGATTGTTCCAATTCCTCCTAATATCATTATATTGCTATTAATTCTACCTCGTACTTGCATCTTCGTCATATCGGGAACAAGAGCTTTTCGGGTTGAATGATACATGTTAGAAGTAATTCCGATTAAAATTCCGTCTAATATTAAACAAATCCAATATATCTTTGAAAATCCAAAGATTATGACTAAGATACCAGTTAAAAATAAACCTGAAATTAATATTGATTTTCTGTGTCCTAGATTATCACGTGTATTATCAGAAATCGCACCCCACACAATAAAAAAGATCGCACCAAAAAGCCCTGAGAGAGCTACCATTAGGGAAACTGCAAAATTGCTTTTACCTAATATGTTCGAAACCCAACTATTCATCCATTGACCCTCAGCGTAACCATATGCAGAGACGACAAATGCAGTGACAACTAACGCAATAAAGTTTCGTTTTCTCATTAAAAAGTCATCAGTCTTTCTATTTATAGATTTATTATAAGTGAAATTGATAAATCAGTATAGTATTTACGAAGTTCTATAAGTTGATTAAATATGGAAAGAACAAACGCGATTTTTAGAGCTGGATTAATTGCGAGTATAGTCACTCTTGGGATTTTGGTACCAGGAATTATTCTCTGGACTAATTATCCTATGATCTCCACATCATATTATCATTATAATCTCCAATATCGCGCTGGAGATGAATCAGTATATCCAGAGATCGTTGAAAATTCTCTACAGCACGTTGTATACATGTATGGCAACCATACAACTTGGAATTACACC
>JAEOTN010000519.1 GCA_016839865.1 Promethearchaeota archaeon
ATTGTCGCAGCAAGTGATACATTTCGAGCAGGAGCAATAGAACAATTATCCATACATATGAAAAATGTAGGAATTCGAGTAGTAAAAGGGCAATATAATTCAGATCCAGCCGCTGTTGGGTATGATGCAATTGATAGTGCAATAGCAAAGGGGATCAACGTTGTAATGATTGACACTGCAGGACGACAAGTAACTAATAAAAACTTAATGGAAGAACTGATTAAGATAAAAAGAGTGAATAATCCTGATCTTACATTATTTGTCGGGGATTCCTTAGCAGGAAATGATGTTCTTCATCAAGCAGAGGCGTTCAATAACGCGTTAGGTATAGATGCTTCTATAATCACGAAAGTAGATGCTGATTCAAAAGGTGGTGCTGCTCTATCAATTGCGCATATTACTAAAAAACCGATATTATACATAGGTGTAGGACAAGGTTATGATGATCTAGAACCATTTCGAGCAGAATGGTTTGTAAATAAAATACTTAGTTGAATAATTTGGCGTATAAAGGAAAAGAATTCACACATAAGAAATTTCGTGTAAAGTTTAAAACTCGTTTGAATTTAGTGTGGGGAGGTCCATTACCCTCAAGTAAAAAGGAAGCATTAGCATATCCGGAAGGTTTTCCAGCTGTATTATATTTAACAGATCGTAGAGTATTTGTAACGGGTATTTATCTAGAAAAGCGGGGCTTATTCAGAAAAAAAGAAATGAATACAGTCTATTTTGAAGCTGGATTGCAATTCCTAAAAAAATACAAACTAGAAATTTATAAAAAAGTGAAATCAGGATATATTTCTTTTCATCCTCATGGAAATATTAAGGAAGGTGTTATTCACTTCTTGCGATTGACTGATGATATGATAAGGGCAATAAAAAAAGTAATGGATAACGTACCCGATCTGAAAAGGATGAGAGACGATACTGGTATTGTAGTGTTAGGTGGTAATCCTGTCGCAATATTGAAGAAACGGTTGGATAAATAATCGATAAAATCACTCAAGCGAAAATCCGGATTCATTATACTAGAACTTACGTAAATTTCATATTGGATCGGACTATTTCTAATGTACAACAACGCACCGATTGTATAGTGGTTAGTATCATGGGCTTCCAACCCATGGAGCCGGGTTCAATTCCCGGTCGGTGCATATTGAATTTCTGATTCTATTATTTTCCAACTAAAATCAATTTTATACTTCATGATAATTATTTAGGTCGTTAATCAAGTACATCTCATATCCTTAATTGCTAGGAGAATTAGAGTGGAAAAAATCAACAAATTGAGAGGAATTATCGATCAAATTGATTTAAAAATTGCTGGACTTATCGAGGAACGAGTTGAAATCGCAAAAAAAATAGGTCTAATCAAGACCGAGAAAGGCATGCCGATAATCCAATCTGAACGGGAATCGGAAATAATAAGAAATATGAAAAAAACTGTTAGTGCTGTGACTTCAGATTCTATTGGATCGATCTGGAAGGAGATTATAAAAGCTTGTCGAATTATGGAAGAAGGGCAATTAAGGAAAAAAATCCCAATAGAAAGCTCTGATGGTACTGTTAAAGAATCTCTGGATATTTTGATTGAAACGGATATGGTTGTATACGATGAAGAAGTTGTCTATGACCAATTAAATAGTGATGAAGAGACTTTCACCCGATACCTAATCTTATCGACTCAACCCCACGAACCGACAGATAGTGACAAAACTTCCATAATATTCGTTACACTGGATCAACCTGGTCAACTTTCAAAAGTGATTCAATTGTTTGCAGAGATGAACGTAAATCTCACAAAAATCGAATCTCGACCTAGAAAAACCGAAATGGGTAAGTGGGAATACGTTTTCTTTTTGGAATTCGATGGAAACATGAAAGATTCCAAAATAACTACAATTTTAGGTACTATAGAAAGTTTTACAACGTGGATCAAAGTTCTCGGTTCGTATCCCAAGTCTGAAGTAAGATATGGGTAATATGCATAACCTAAAATACTTCTAATTTAAAAAAGTAAAGTATGAGTAACGTACGAGCTGATGGTCGTAAATTTGATGAATTGCGACCTTTCAAAATCACCCGTAATTTTTTATATAATGCTGATGCAAGTTGTCTAATTGAAATGGGAAAGACACGTATTATTTGTGCTGCATCTGTAGAATCTAAACCCCCAAAATGGATGAATCCTAATAGTAGCGATGCTTGGATAACTGCTGAATATAATTTAATGCCTGCTTCCGTGGCAAATCGTGTCCGACGTCCAATTGGTCGCCCAAACTCAAGAGCAGTTGAAATTCAGCGATTAATAGGTCGATCTATAAGGGGCGCATTTGAATTAGAAGATTTAGGAGAATGCACAATTCGAATTGATTGCGATGTTTTAGACGGAGATGGAGGAACTAGATGTGCGGCAATAACAGGTGGGTTTATTGCAGCATTTGATGCATTTACATTAGCAGAGGAAAAAGGATTCATCCATAAATTTCCTGATTATAAGTTAACTGCAGCGATTTCAACAGGAATTGTAAATGGTGTTGCATTATTAGATCTAAATTATCGTGAGGACTCTCAAGCAGATGTGGATGGTAACTTTGTCATTGATGAAAATGGATGCTATATAGAAATCCAATGTTCTGCAGAACAAGTTAACTTCGATCAATCCCAACTCAATGAATTAATTAGACTTGCCGATAAAGGAACGAAGGAACTAATTGAATATCAAAAACAAGTATTAGAGTTGTAATTTCATCTTGAGTGGAAAATATGTAACAATTTCTTCTTCTTTTTATCTATATATGCCTTAATTTTTGGATATCCCTTTCGTTGGATTACTTGTGATATAATCGTTACACCTATTACTTGATGCAAATCGGGCTCTGAAAATATACCTAATTCAGGATAATCTCCCCGAATTTTATTGATAGCATCAATATCTAACTCATTTACGATGATGTCATAACGTGGGTTCTCCTTTCGGAACTGTTTGAATTCAGGTTGGTTTTCTAGAATTTTCAGTATTTTCTTGTTTATGACTCATCACCGCTTTTTTAGCTCAGATAATGTGCGTTCGGCTACATTAACTGCATCATCCGCTCTACGTTTCTGTTTATGAACTTCATCACGCAGTTTTTTCAATTCATTAAACATTTCTAAATTCTCCTTTTTTAACACTTCTATTTGCCGTGTTTTTTCCTGAATAACTTCCATAAGATGATCCCGTTCCTCTATTAGAGAATTAGAAAGGGATTCATACTCAGAAAGTGTTAAAATTTTGGATACTCGATTTTCGTGTGCTTCAGCAAGAGTATCTTGTGTTATATTATCCCGTAATTTTTGGATTAGTGGAGCCACCGAAAAAACTTGGGTATCTGGTACTAACTCGGATAGATTGAATCCTGCTCCTCCATGAAGTGTATACCGTTCACGAACTTTAACTAATAAAGGATTTAATGGTGCAATTTCCCCTGCAATAAGAGCTTCTCCTTGATTTAGCATTTGGATAACATCTTCATCCGTTTTTACAGAAAGCCCCTCGGCTGATTTACATGTGATATTTACATCATTCACATCCGTTAATTTATGAATAATCCATGTACCTGCTTGGGATCGGATATTCACATCCAATGCTTGAGGTCGTTGAGTAATGATGGCTAAGTTTAATCCGAATTTTCTACCTTCCATACTTATCAGTTTTACAATATCACTTACAGGATCCTTTTGTTTACCGCAAAATTCATGTGCTTCATCAATAAAAAGATAAAATGGACTTATAGCTTTTCTACTCGCAGCATCATATAACGAATGCAGCAGCTTCAATGCTATTTTCTTTTGATTTTCAATAGACAATCCCCGAAGATTTACAATTGCGCATTGTCCTTGAGAAACAAGTTCTGTTGGTTCGGCAACATAAAGATAATCTAAATCTAAATCAGTTGAGGGATTGAAATTAGAATCTGCAAATTCTACAACATGATTGGCAAATGCAAGTGCTGGATCCTCTAATCGGAAAAACGGATCATTTTCTGGGAAATTCTGTTCTTTCATCACTTTGAGGCTGTTATATTCTCCATGCCTATCTAATATAACAACAGGGATCTGCTTTTTAATTAATTCCTCCACAAGCACCCCTACTGTGTAACTTTTTCCTGAACCGCTTTTTCCAGTAATGAATAACCTTCCAAAATCATCTAACTTAAAATTTGCTTCCACTTCTGTCGAAATTAAGTGACCTAAAAGAAGGGAATATGTTGGATCTGTAGCAAGTTGTAGGATTGATCGTATTTGATCAGGACTAGCAAGATACAGAGGTTTTTTTTCAAATGGTGTTTGGGGAACTTTGCCGATAGTTCGTAGTTCTGCAAGTAATTGACCATTGTCCCTCCATAGCTTTTGAATTGTCAATAAAAAGGTGGAGTTTTCATGGGATATTGACAAAAAATCAGTTCTTCGCAATTCTGTATAACCAGGATTAATGCGAATTTTGAATCCCATACAAGTTGTTATACCATCCACTTCTGCAACTGGTTCACTCATTGTTTTACAAATAAATATTAAAATTGGGATTCTTAAATTATCGGGCTGCCATTTATTTAGTCTTTATTTTCCCTTTGGATTTTAATTTTAGAGAGTATACTTTAAGAATTTTAAACGTGCTGTCGCAGTTTGGACAACTGATACCAGTGTCTTTGAAAACATAATCTCCATCTTTGTAGTCATTGACACGTTCAACCCCACATTTTTGACATTGGAGAACTGATATCGTATGACGCACTTCCTTTGTCTTTTTTGGAATCTGGACTAATACACTAGATGACATACATATTAAGAAAATTGCCAGAATAAAATAAGTAGGATTGATACTTCCTGAAGCTTGAGAAAGTTGAATTAATACAAATCCGCCTCCCAGCAAAATAAATCCTAAAATTCCTTTTAACACCTTTTTCCATGAAATTTTACGTTTTAGGATTTTTTCAACGTCTTCCTCTTCTTCATCAATCATGGTTTAACAATGTAGATAAAAGTTGATTACACTTAAGGTTGTTGCACTTAATG
>JAEOTN010000520.1 GCA_016839865.1 Promethearchaeota archaeon
GCTGGCAAATTGCTGAAAGTGATGATTATGATGTTATAACGATTGCATACGGCTACGAACCGATTCGTACCAATTCTGGCTTTACTATGATCCCTGACAAACTTGTGTCTGAAATTAAGATAACTGAGGAAATTATTGGAATCATCATACCTGGAGGAAGCCTATTAGATTTACGCGTTGAGCTTCAAGAAGTTATTCAGAAAATAAATGATAAGAATAAATTACTAGCAGCAATTTGTGCAGGTCCTCAGTATTTTGCAGCAACAGGTGTTATCGGTTCCAGAGCATACACTACTTCAAGAACACCCGAAATATACAAAGAATTAAATGAATCCGATCCATTTGATTGGAATAATTACCAAGACAAACGAGTAGTAGTGGATAGGAATTTAATAACCGCTCAAGGTTACGCATTCTCAGATTTTGCATTTGCCATTTGGGATTATTTAGGATTGTTTACTTCTAATGAGGAACGAGAAGAGTGGAAAATTAACTTTTTTCCTCAGAATCTGGACTAGTTTAAACCTCCCGATAAGAATCAACACAACCTAAGAATCATAAATTTTATTGGGATTCAAATTTTTGTTAATTACGACCTCCAATAAAAAGGGTCGAATAACAATGGGAAATCAACAACAAGATAAGGATGAAATGAAAAAATTACCAAGTAAGGAAGAGCATTTCATCGACTGGTTGAACGAAGTTCTTATACGGACAGACGTTCTGGACTATCGCTATAATCTCAAAGGTTGTGGTGTCTGGAAAGGCTATGGTTTCAAATTGCGCAAGAACATACTTGCCATTTTGCGGGATTTATTAGACAATACTCCAGTCCCTCACGAAGAACACATGTTCCCATTGCTCATACCTTATCCTCAGTTCATGAAAGAAAAGGAGCATGTTAAGGGTTTTGAGAATGAAGTTTACTGGGTCACTCACGGGGGACTTAGTGAACTTGATATAAAATTAGCATTACGACCTACCTCAGAAACTGCAATATATCCGATGTTTGCACTATGGATACGTTCTCATACAGACCTACCCTTGAAAACATATCAAGTTGTAAACACTTTCCGTTTTGAAGGAAAGAATACTCGCCCTATGCTACGCGTTCGTGAAGTAACAACGTTTAAAGAAGCACATACAGTTCACGCAACCGCAGAGGATACCGAAAAACAAATTGCAGAAGCAGTGAAGTTATATTCAGATCATTTCAACGCTTTAGGCATATCCTATGTAATTACTAAACGTCCTAAATGGGATACTTTCCCAGGAGCTGAATATTCAATTGCTTTTGATGCGATCATGCCTGGTAAACATAAAGTACTCCAGATTGGGACGGTGCATAATCTAGGACAGAAATTTTCCAAAATGTTCGATATCAAATTTGAAAATTTGGAAAAAGAAACCCAGTATGCATATCAGACGTGTTATGGAATAAGTGAACGCGGAGTTGCTGCACCTATCGCAATGCATGGTGATGATAAGGGAATGGTGCTTCCTCCTAGCTATGCACCCCTTCAGATAGTTATCGTGCCTATCATATTCAAGAAAAAAGAAGACATTGTGCGAAAAGAAGTAGAACGAATCTCGAAACTCCTTAAGAAACACTTCACAGTCAAAGTAGACGAACGGAGTATTAAACCTGGTGCAAAATTCTACCATTGGGAACAGAAAGGAGTACCAATTCGTATTGAGATAGGACCTCGAGACGTAGAAAACAAACAAATAACGGTTGTCCGAAGAGACTCATCTGAAAAGCTATCAGTAGCATCTTCCAATGCAAAAGATCTTGTGAAGGAGATTAAGAGCTTATTCAAGACGATGTTCGAAGATATGGCAACAAAGGTAGCGGAAGAGACAAAATCTCAGATATTAATAACAGAGGATCTTGATGTAGCTCATGAATGGTTAGATGAAGGTAAAGGTGTTGCAGAAATCCCCTTCTGCGGTGGAGATGAGTGTGCTGCCGAGATTGAGAAAAGAGTCGAAGGTCTAGTTTTCTTAGGAACTCCTGCACGATATTTGAAATTCCTTAAAAAACCCAGTAAGAAGTTGAAGCATGGGGAAATGAACCAATTCATGCCCAAGAAGAAGGATATGTTCTGTCCAATGTGCTCGAAAAAAGTTAAACACTATTGGACAATTGCTAAAAAGTGGTAAATTCAGATTTCACTAATTTTTTATTTTTCTCTTTATTGTATTTCTTCATGAAATGTCTTTAATCCAACCATAGATATTGAAAAAAGCAATATCTTTGAATCCATGCTTTTTGTAAAGGTTATATGCAACCATCGAAGGTTCAGTTCCAAGAGCAATTGCTTTAGCGCCATTTTCTATTGAATTTTTAATAATATAGTTCATCAAATAATCCCCTACCCCTGTTCCTTGATATTCGGGAATAACACACATACAGCTGATATGCTTCACTCCTGGTTCAAACTCTAGCACATAAGAGAACCCGATTAAAATGTTCTCTTCGAAAATTGCAACAGATAATGTAGTATCAGCGTTTTCTTCAATATATAAATCCTTAAAATATTCTTTTTTCTCATCTTCAGATTGATACTTGAAGAATTGGGCTCCTCCATTCTCAAAAGCTTTAATATAACAATTGTATAAATCTGCATCAGAGACGTTATCAACTTTTTTGATAAGGTATTTGTCGGGTAATAAGGGACTTTTAGCGTTAGTTATTTCACGGATCATGTCGTTATAGGTAAGTTTCAAGAAAAATTCAGAATTTGCGACTATCTTTCGCATTGCTTGAGTTTCCTTGGTAGCTGGGATCACTAATTCAATCTTATCGAAACTACTTTCTTTTACACTGTTGATGGTGTGAGCTAATAACAAATTAGCAACTTTTTCGGGGTCATTAGCTTTGGGATTAATAACTGGGAATCCTCCAAGCGTTTCTCCTGGATTCACGATTAGTTCTTTGTCATTTTTCTTATACAGAAGTAACCACCCAGCTAAAATTTCATCCTCACACACAAAAATATACGAAAATACAGAGTCTACAAAGTGTTCTTGAAGGATTTTTTGGATTTTTTCAATACCTAATCCTTTACTTTCCATAACTGATTTTTTCGCATTAAAAATAAAATCGGCGATAAAAGGAAAGTCAACTTCATCTGGTGGTATAGATTGTGCTTTTCTCTCGACCATACCTCAGAATTTTATTACCGAGTATTTATCATTTTTCATGCTGACAAAACCAGTGTGTTTGGATTAGTTTTAGAACATAAACACTAGCACTATTTAGTCTTAAATAACAAAACAAATTCATTTTCTTTATGCAACTTGTACAACGGATTCAAATCGACTCAACTCCTCTATTGGAGAAATGTGCGGTTTTATCCAATGCATTGTATAATGTTGCAACTTTCTCAGTTCGCCAATATTTTTTTAATACCGGAAAATGGAAACGTTATCTCACCCTTTACCATGAATTAAAAATCCATGAACACTACAGAGTTTTGTCTTCAATGTGTGGAGCACAAACAGCACAACAGGTACTTAGACAAGTGGATACAGCCTTTAAGATTTTTTTTTTAGGTTTGAAATCATTCAAAACGAATCCCTCAAAATTTTTAAGCAAGCCAAAACTGCCCAGATACAGAAAAAAGGGTAAATACTACAATCTGTTAATCTTCACAAATCAACGATCTCGTATAAAGGATGGACTTGTTTATCTCACACGGAATATTCATTCACAAGGATTTAAACCTATTCCAACCAATTTACGAAAGATTGATGGAGTAAGGATTGTTCCATGGGCTGATCGGTTTCAAATAGAACTAATCTACTCAATTGAACCTCAAAATCCAGAGGTTCTTGGATTAAAGGTAACAAATCGATTGGGAATTGATATAGGCGTAAATAACATCATATCTGCTATAGATAATCGTGGATTTGTTCCATTTATTATCAAAGGTGGTGTTGTGAAAAGTATCAACCAGTATTACAACAAAAAATTAGGAAAATACACGTCTTCAGCAAGAAAATGTAACGACACCAACATTACAAAACGAATACTGCGTTTACGTCGAATGAGGAATAATAAAATTTATGATAAATTTCACAAAATCTCTCGAAAAGTTATTGAAATTTGTATTGAACGAGAAATCGGAACAATAGTAATAGGATATAATAAAGGTTGGAAACAATATCTAAAACTTCTAAAAAAAACTAACCAAAATTTCGCGTATATACCATACTGGAAATTAGTAGCAATGTTGGAATACAAAGCAAAACTTGTGGGAATAGAGATCCACAAAGTAACAGAAGAATATACATCTCAAATATGTTCAAGATGCGGAGTTCGTAGAAAAGCAAATCGGAAGCATCGTGGATTATATGTCTGTAAACAATGCGGAAGTGTGATTAATGCTGATGTAAACGCAGCATGTAACATAATATCAAAAGAATTCCCTGAAACTACATGGTTAGGGGATAGAGGGTGCGTGGATCACCCATTAGTGTTTCCTATTCATTAATTGGAAACCTATAAACTACAATGAATTCATTTATCATTTTAGGATTTTAGGATTCTGATTATAAAAACAAACCTATTCTTGGAAAACTGCAGTGCAGATCTTTTCCCCCATCTGCTCGATTTTTTCCATCACTTTAGGTCGATCTTCAACAGCTACACATAATTGTTTTGAAAACACTACATCTTTTCCATACAGTATCTTAGCGCCACTCATCTTGCATGTGTTTCCGTGACCGCACGCCAAGCA
Source organism: Promethearchaeota archaeon (assembly GCA_016839865.1). The sequence continues at coordinate 4,746 of JAEOTN010000520.1, forward strand.
AGGCACGTTACCGGGGATTTTAATGGTTCCTACTAAATTCATTTTTTCCATCCTTATTTCCCTTGCAATCGATCTGCTGACTTGGTGAAATGCGAGATGCTTTTTCAAGAGCGGTTTAGCAAAAAGCTTCGCGAATCCCCGTATTCTGGAATCGTCAGGCATCAAACCGGTTACAACTAGAACCACGGGTTTCCCACGATTTAGATTGTTAACATGACGCATTGACCAAAGTCGCTCCAGAAATGCTTTTGTAAAACCATCAACCATCCCATATGGGCAATATGCACCGATAACGAGGGCTTTAGCTTCTAGAACCTTCTTGGCAAGGGCTGGAAAATCATCATGTTGCTTACAGAGATTATCATTAACACACCCCTTGCAAGCGAGGCAAGGGCGTATATTATAATCACTAAGCTTTACAAATTCAGATTTCAGTGTTGAAGCTTCTAATATCCCCTTCACTGCTCGGTCGGTATTGCTATTTTTTATGGGACTCCCCGAGACACCAAGAATTTCAATTACCATATTTTCAAATTAACATGTCTTTCTTCAAAAAACTTAAACTTTTCACCATTAGAACATTTTGTTGGTGTAAAATAAGAAAGGGAAAACAAATCTTAGATCAAATGGTTTTTTTTTACACTCTCCGTAACAAATGATGTGTATACAATCAAAATTTATGAGCCGGGAGTAGAGGAAGCTCAAGCTCAAATTTCAAATGAGAAAAAGTGGACTCACTTTCTGCGATTATCAGCAGAAAATATCTGTAGATGGTTTGAAAATGGAGATTTAGATCCATCTCTTAATTTTTACGCATTTCTTGATGAAGTTCTTGTTGGATATCTAATCAGCTCTATTGAGACAGACGAACAAGGTCTCAAATATGTTGAAATGGAACTTCCTATCGTGAAAAAAAGTTATGAAGATGCTCAAGATTTATTAATTCAAAGAGCTTTCGATGAGTTTAAGAAAAGAGGAGTAGGAAAGATAAAAACAAGCTCTGGAACCGAATGGGACAATCTTCAAGAATTTCCTGAAAAATTCGGATTCAAGAGAACCAAAGATATGGTGTATTCTCTCCAAAAACAACTCTCTGATATAAATATTTCTTCATTCCCGAAAATTAACGATATTCAACAACTTGATCCAGAATCCCATAAAAGTCTTGTATGGAATTATTATAAAGAAAGAGATTCCTATACGGATGCTGGATTAGAGAATTTTTTCGATAATTGGTTAGTTAAGAGAGACAAAACTTGGATAGTTATTCGAGATGAGAAATTGGCTGGTTTAGTTCGATTATATGAGCCAGACCAAGAAATTTTTCCAGGACTTATCTGGATTCGAGGTCTTGAACTTAAAAATCCAAAAGATCGGGAATTAGTACAAGGATTGTTTCGCTTCGCAATCGAATATGCTCGGGAAAAAAAATACACAAAAGTAGATTTCAACACTGGCGTGAGAGATATTGATTTACTTCAATTCCAATATATTGGGGAAATCCCTATTGCGATAAGGTATGAATTAGAAAAAGAAATATAATAAAAAAAAAAGATTAGTGAGCTGTTCCGAGTTTTTTACCCACTAATTTCGTCTGAATGAAATCGATGTTTTTCTTTATCATTTCAGAACCTTCAATTGGACCATGTCCTGAATGGAAAACCTCAATGTCACTATCATAGAGACTTTCAAGCAATAAAGTGTGCTTCTCAATATCAGTTGTAAAGAATTGAACTGCTGTTTCTAATGGAATTTCATCTACATTAGCGAAGAACAAATCTCCCATGAAGCAAATTTTCTCATTTGGAAAAATTGCTAAAATATCTTCTTTTGAGTGCCGTGTTCCCACGTTTTTAAGAATCATTTTTGTTTTGCTTCCCTTAAATTCCATTTTTCCCGTAAATGTTATATTAGGTAATCGGAATTTTAGATTCTGTCCCATTAAATCTTCATAAAACTTGATATCAGTTTCTTTGTCCAGTTTCTGAACAGGATCGGTTTCTTCTTTCAACTTTTCTTTTAGCTCTTTGATTTTTTCTTCCGGATTTTCAGCGAATTCCTTTATCCTTGGAAGAGAATTCTCCTTGATTTGCTCTACAACGATTGGTCCACTAAGGATAGGAATATGTGAGGGAATCTTATAGATACCAAAGAGATGGTCCAAATGATGATGAGATATCACCACGATATTTGGTTCTCTCCCACATATCTGCTTAGCTGCTCGGTACAAATCATACCC
>JAEOTN010000521.1 GCA_016839865.1 Promethearchaeota archaeon
AAGAACCATATACTCGAACTGGGAGATATTCGTTTAGATGTATCGGACCAAATTACATTCGTGACTTAACATCTATTGACTCAACAAATCATACCTTTGGATTACCTCTAAATATTACGTTACTTAGATATTTAGAGCAGAATTTGACAATTCAACTGGAAAAACTTTCTACATCTGAAATTATTTATACAAAAATCATACCCATGGATTCTGGTTTTGTATCCACAATTATTGGACTAAATTCTACACTAACACGAGGAGCTTATCGACTGATCGCTAAGATAAGGTCTCAATTTCGAGCAGGTATTTGGGAACATTTCTTTTCTTTATCTACCAATTGGGCTGAAATCAAAATTCTATCTGGAAATATAGTGGATGCTTTCGATGAATATAACCTTGTAGTTCAATGCTTCGATCATTTTAATGATTCTGTGATTGAGAATGCCACCGTGACTTACTCTTGGGGAACAGAAAATGAGTTTATCTACTATAATCAGTCAAACAAGACTTATTTAGCAACTTTTAGGGTGAATAAAATTCCGGGGTTATATAATTTAGAACTGCATGCTTTCGCAAAAGGATATGTCTTCGCATCGAACAATTTGACACTACAGGTTCTCAATAATGATTTTCTGTTGGAATTAATTATTCCAGACAATATGGCAATCAAAAACTCATCAGATGTGATAATCTTGCTTAATGATGCTAAAGGTCAACCAGTAGAAGGAATTCCCATTTGCGTATACCTCAACGGTACGGTAATTACCGAGAACATTACATCAGAAAACGGTACGGTAATTCTCTCTCTTCCCGTGTTTCTCAACTCCCAGTATGCATCTGCAATTAATATATCTGTTATAGCTTTCTGGGATGAAAGAATTTTGGCCTCCATCTCAAAAATCGTACCAATTCACAAAATTCCGCTTATTTCTGAAGAAATAACTTCTGTGACAACCTCTGATAAAACACTACTTCCCATAGAAAATGGTTCCATTAGTTCAAATGATGAGTCAAACGAACAAAGAGATTATTCCATTCTGATTTATGGCATGGGAGGCACATTTTTTATGGTTTTAGGCACAAGCCTGTTTCTTCGTCGGAAAAACAATTCTACGCAAGGACCGACTGGAAGTGAGTCCACAGGTAATATTATTGGCAATGCTGAGGAAATTAATCTTAATCAGACAGAACAACCTCTAGAAGGCATTGGCGAGAGTATATCTCCCTTATCTGGTATTTCGTGGCAACTTCGTGGGATTCAATCAATAAATGATTTTGCAAAGACGCTGCAGCTTTCCTCAGAAGAAGTCATTCAATTAATAAATGACCGAAACGCCCGGGTTCCGAAAAAACAGCGCTGGCGGATCATTGCAGGCGGGCAACTAATTATTCCTCCTGATCCGCAAAATAAATAGAGTACGTAGCTAGTAGATGCCACTTTCATTCTGACTTGCAATTAAGATAAAATCAGTTGGAAAAGCATATGGCATTATAATGGTGCGGGGGGAGGGATTTTCAACAGAAAACATCGATTTTCTCTTTTTGAACCCTCGAAGGCCTACGCCATGGGGACCTGAACCCCACTCCTTTGACCTTTCGAGAAGATCTAAGTTTTGATCTTTGGCTCGGAGACCCCCGCAACGTAGACATCTCTTTTTGTTATGCATTTAAGAGTTTTTTTTCAGTGTTATTTTCTCAAATTGATTTAATGAATTTTTGTTTTAAAGATAAGCCCGCCAAATATCGGGTTGATTAAAACAATCATAGATAATATGATACCGCTACATACGTATTCTGTTATTTATTCCTATACCAACAACTGCAACCGAGGGACTAATTTTTCGCATCAACAACTTAAATAATGCTTATATTTATCTACTGCTTCATTTAGCGTTAGCTCTCCTTTACAAACCTTTATGGCTAAAGATCTGGGGATTGTAAAGCTCCCCCCGGATAATTTTCTCGATTGATTTTGAACTTCGCGAATCATACCGATTGAAATATTAATTTTGGGCGGATATGTGATGGGGGTCCCTTTTCTTCTTGCGATTCGAATGGCTGCTCCTTGATCTTTATTCAAATTAATTGGTCCTGATAATAACTGGAGAGAACTCTTAGATTCATCTACTCTCAGAACCAAAACCTGTTGTGGAAGTTGTGAAAAAAGTTTTATAAAAAACTGTTCAGAGATCACTCCTCCATCACCTATTTTGATAATTTGGTCTTTGGCGGGAAATTTATTCAATAAATCAAAAATTCTGTGAATTAAATCGTCCTCTGGCACAACTTCGGCAAATAATACACATCCATCCGCAATAACTGCTAGACCTGTTGATACTCCTGGGTCTATACCAATTACAACTTGATCGAAAAGTTTCTTTTCGGCAATATGAAGAAGTAAGTGTGCTATTAAATCTTTTATTTCCCCTGATACTTCAATAACATGAATATTTTTTTCGAGAAATGCAGTTTTTAATGCCCCGGGGTGGATTATTATTATCGACAAATCTTGAGGGATAGGATCATTAACTTTTAGAAATTCAAAATTCAAACCCCAAGAAGCCAATTCATTTGAAACACTATAAATGATGCGAAAATCATCTATCAGTATTCCAATCTTCTCTTTCTCCCGAAATGGCAAGAATTTCTTCATAGGCTCCAACGTCTTCAGATATGGTATTTATTATGTTTGAACTAAGTACTTTTATTTAATCTTGCTGGAAAATCTTAATTTGGTACTAATTTCGCTTCCCCAGTCAGGTAATTTTTGAGGTAGTGGATACAAGTCTTAAGATGTTTGAGGTGGAAAATATGAATAGTCAGATACTGAATGATCTCTTTATAGATTCTCTATTTGACCGCGGATTTCCATTGGGGAAGATAATTCATGCTTATGGTAGAAGTGGAACATGTAAATCCACATTTGCACTACAAGTCTCTGCCAGATTTGGTGCGTTGGGAAAAAAAGCCTTTTTTATTGATGCAGCAACTGGATTTAACAAGAAAAGGTTATCTGAGATTGTAGGCACAAATAAAAAGATTTTCGATAACATTCTACTGGCATCGCCCTCTAGTCTATGGGAGCAAACAGTTCTGATTGATACGATAAGTAAGTTAGGCAAAAATATATCATTGGTCTGTGTGGATACCATTTCTGATTTTCTTAGACCGGCTCCTGTAGTTGAACGAAAAAGAATCCGAAATATCCGATGGCTCACTTACCAACTTTCAGCATTGTCTCAATTATGTAAAAGCAATAATAGCAGCGTTATTTTGCTTAACCAAGCCACAATTAAAGACTTCAATAGAACGGAAGAGGTTCCTGTCGCAGCTCGTTTTATAAACAGATATTCAGATCTAATGCTTCATTTTCAACGTGATAGTGATAGAAGTAGAAATGACAAGGTCATCTTTTCTGCAATTTCTGGAAAAAAAACAAAGTTTTTTGCAGAAAAAAAAGGTCTTCAAATACTATGAGCGAAATTAAGATTCTAAAAATAATCCTGATTACTGGTGAATTCTCACAAGTAGTTTATTCGTA
>JAEOTN010000522.1 GCA_016839865.1 Promethearchaeota archaeon
CAAAAAAAGAATGGACAGACAATAAACATGTCAAAACTAGTTAAAGTGCTATTACGAATTGGAGTGGGAATTGTACAACTCTCAATTTCATTAGTAGTCATAATCTCATTATTGTCAGCAGTAAATATCGTATTAACTCAAAATCCGGCAACGATTGTGGATATGGATAATGCGCATTTTAATATTTCAGATCCTGACAATTGCAATGTGAGTATTCCCTTCAATCTCGATAATACAAATGGATATTATGATTTCGAGAATTTGACAATTCATATCGAATTAGGAATATTCAATGATACTGAAGACTTTACAATCCTGAATGGAACTCAATCTTTTACGGTTCCAAAAGAAATGAATTTCACAGATACTATTGCTTTTGGTAATAGTTCATTCCATTGGGAACAAAGTCTCATTGATGGTTTGATAGCTAATCCATTAAACTACAATCTCTCTGTGTATATTGACGTTTCCGCAGTTTATGCTCTGGGATTGATTCCGTTCCGTTTAAACGTAACCATTCCAGAACTACCACTATCTTAGGAGAAGAAAAAAAATGGTAAAACAAAATCCACTAAAAAATATACTACTGGGGTTAATTTCCGCAGCAATATATGGAGTTACGGTGATCCTTGTTCCGTTACTGATAATGAATGCTGTGGGAGGTATAGCTTCTCCTACTGCTGAAATGCGATTTTGGATAATCGCTATTGGAATGGTTGTTATATCTCTTGCATTCGGAAGAGAAACCTCTCCCCGAAGATCTGTTCGAAAGGTGATCTTCAATGCCCTTCTAACGCTTGCAAATATGTTTTATATCTATAGTTATTGGTTATCTGGTATCGCCAATATTGATTTGAGTATCCCTATTGCGATGGGTGGAGTTATTGGATTCCAATTGAATTTGGGAACTCTTCTTGCAATCGAATTAGGAGTGATTGGTCTAAAAATTATTGTTCTGATTTATGATCTGATCGATGCAATTGTGTATTGGAGTAAACGGAAAACGAAAATCAAGGTAGATCCCGGAGAGGAGGAATCTGATACCTTTGCAGCTATGTTAGAAGATGATGGAGGTCGATAAAATGGGAATTTCACTACCACCATGGATACCAAATGTCTTAAATTCCATAAACCAAATTTTGGGGTATGTTGCTCCTGTAGTAAATGCTATAGTTCTCTTCATGCTTCCAATGCTAGAACCAATGGGGAACGCTCTTCGAAATTTCGTTTTACTCACTCTAGGATTGGTAGTTCCAGGTGAATATGTATGGTTTATAGTTTTTACTTCAGTAATTGGAGTAGGAGCATTACTATTAGCGATATTCTTCCCGGGAGAAAAACGAGAAGAGAATTAGGAAATCATCACACAAAATAACCTATATTTTTATTTTTTTCGTTCTTGCTTGTGTTTTTATAATATATCTATCAATTTTTGCATCATTTATACCCGAGAATTGATTTTTTATTACATTGAACATTACTGGAGGATAACCCCTAATGACTCCAAGGATTTATTATAAAGAACCTGTTTTTCGACCTCCAAGTGAAGGGCGTTCCCTATTAATTCAAGCTACCGAGGGATGTACTTTCAAATGTGCCTTCTGCGTATCTAATTTAGGTAAACCATTTAAAATTCGTACAGTAAGAGAGATTAAACAAGATCTCGATACCGCAAAGAACTTATATGGTTATGTGAAGAGAGTATTTTTCCTTGATGGTAACGCAATGGTGATGCCATTTGACCAACTACATGAGATTACAGAATATGCTCATCAAGCATTCCCTGAAATCGAACGTGTAAGTGTATATGCGCATGGAAAAGATATCTTAAGTAAAACTGATGACCAACTTCTGAGATTACGAGAAGCTGGTCTGAAAATGGTGTACATCGGCATCGAAACTGGAGATAATTCGTTACTTCAGAAAATTGGTAAACGAGAAACACAAGATGATATTGTTTATGCCTTTCAAAAATGCTTCAAAGCAGGAATAACTCCTTCCGGCACTATAATATTAGGATTGGCAGGTAAAAATCCAGAATCTTCAAGAAATCATGCAATTCAAACAGCTGAATTAGTTAATCGATGTAATCCAAAGGAGTTTGGATTCCCTAAATGGTATATTGCAACCCTAACTTTAATGATTCCTCCAGGTACACCAATATTTTTTGAAAAACAAGAGGGTACATTTCATCCTATGAACAGTGATGAGATTTTGGCTGAACTAAAGTTAATGATTGAACATATCTCGGATGATATAGGTAATTGCATCTTTAGGAGTAATCATGCAAGTAATTATTTGGCTATAAGGGGTGTTCTAGCAAAAAATAAAAAGGAGATTCTTAAAAAAATTGAACAAAATCTGGTAGATCATAGAGATCTCCGACCAGAATTTTACAGAGCACTATGATTTATTTTTTAAGTTTTTTCACAGCTTTTTTTACAGCTTCAACGTCACCTGGTCCAGCATATTTGCACCGAGTAATATGTCTTGCAACACTTGCAAATTCTTTTTTACAAAAAGGACATCGCTGTTTTCCATCCTTTGTTGTTTCAATTTCTATGGATTTTGCTCCCGGACGAACTGCTGCAGCTTGTGACACAACTTCTTCCTCATCATCTAAATCATCAATCAACTCTAAAGCATCGTCATCTTCGATATCAATGCCTTTTTCTTTAGCTTTGGCAAGTTTTCTTTCTTTACGGTCATAGACTTCATGGATTTCTGCTTCATCGTCTTCAATTTCTACTTCTTCAACTTCTTTCTCTTTCCGCCCAAATAATTCTTCGGAGATTTTTTCTTCTTCAGCAGCTTTTTTCTTCTTCTCTTCCTCGTCTTCTTCTTCTTCTTCTTCTTCTTCCTCTTCTACGACCTTTTTCTTCCGAGTTCGACGTTTCTTAGGCATGTCATCATCTTCATCCTCTTCTTCCTCTTCACTATCTTCATCTTTAATAACTTCATAGAAATCTTCATCATCCCAAACAAGATCACTCTCTAGATCCACAGCGATATACATTTCCCCAATCTCGTTATCTGATTTCTTAAATTGTGAGCAAACACTACAAACTAAAGCCGATTTACCCAAAACTAAATCTCTCGCTGAGCAATAACAAAGAGGTTGTAAAGAATGCGATACTTTATTCATAGTTTCCAGATGCACACATGCTTCTTTATTGTCAATATTTTTTGATTTAGTAGATTTTGATGACATAATTTTTCCTCAATTACGATGTACACTACAAAAATGAGTTTGAGCGTTGTAGAAAACCTTGCATTTCTTTTATTTTTTTCCTTTTATAAAAGGATAGAAAAGAAGACTTCCCTAATGATCCACCAAAATATTCACTAAAATTTGGCAATAATTTTCCTTTTATAGAAGTTAATGTATAAATGAATGCAGTTAGTGATTGAAAATGGAAATCAAATCAAGACGAAAATTCCTTCGATTTTACAATCAGGAGGATTATGAAAAGAATGTGCCAAAATCTGATCAAGAAAAACGTGTGGATTCTCCCCCATTGGAGTTACCTTATCCCTCTGATGCTACATTGGTTAATTTAATCCCCCCAGACAAACTTAAAACTCGAGAAACAACATTCTTATCAATCGTAAATTCAAGAGTGAGTAGAAGAAAATTTCTGGATGAGTCAATATCCTTAGAGGAATTATCCTATTTGTTGTGGTGTACTCAAGGAGTTAAGCGACAGTTAAAATTAGGGGCATTTCGAACAGTACCCTCTGCAGGTGCGCGTTGCCCATTTGAAACTTATTTGTATATTCGAAAAGTGGAAGGTTTGCAACCCGGATTATATCGATATATATCTTTACAGCATAAGTTACTATTTTTGAAATCTATTGAAAATGCTGAGGAGATTTTTACAAATCTCGCATACGGGCAAAAATTTGCTGCAAATGGATCGGTCTTATTTATATGGGTTGCTATTCCCTATCGAACGGAGTGGAGATACACCACTTTAGCTCATAAATTCATTGCAATTGATCTAGGAATCGTTTGTGAGAATTTGTACTTAGCATGTGAAGCTCGTGGATTGGGAACAGTAGCCATTGGATACTACGAGCAAGAAAAAATGGATTCCTATTTAGATTTAGATTCCACTGATGTTTTTTCGGTGTTAATTGCTCCTGTTGGCAAAGTAGCTCAAAAATCAGATATTCGGAAATTCTTCAAAACCATGAAAAAACAAACTACACCGAATCAATTACAGAAATACTTGGGAAAATACACAATTCCTAATGGTCCTCAAGTAGATGTAGTATTAGAAAACGACCAATTGATAATAAAAAGCAACCTCTTTGAAGAACATTTAGTCCCCCATAGTGATACCGAGTTCATCGGTGGTGACATTTTACGAGCTATACGGTTTGAGTGTGCTGAGAATGGGAACGTAAGTAAAATGGTCGTATTAACGGGAATAATTAGTGATAAAGAAATTATTGAATTGGATAAAAAAATAGATGAATAAAAATTACACTTTTTCTAAATCCAATTTTATTTTTTCTCGGACATTAGTTGCCTGAATCTTATCAGATAAGCTGGTAATTTGACTTTTTAGTTCCAGTATCGTTTTCTCTAGGTTTGATGGTAATGCCCAATATGATTTACGTTGTGGATGGAATTTTTGGATAGCACGTTTGTACGCTTGGATTGCTTCTAGATAAAATCGGCATGTGGATTCATAATCTTCTTTTTCCTGATAAGTATGCCCAATTTGATAGTTAATTTGCCCTACTCCTGCAAAATCCTCCGCTTTTTCAAACAAAATTGCAGCATTTTGTAATATTTCCAACCCCTTTTGTGAATCACCTTTACGCATTCTTATGTTTCCAATAAAAAAATCAGCATTTGCCATATAAAATAATTTACCGTATTTCTCTCCACATAGTTTGAGCTCTTTACTATACTTAATCGTTAAGTTGTCGTGCTTACTTTCGTAGCATAATTCAGATACATCTTGTAAAACATCGAGTAACTTATCACTGTAGTTTTCTCCCAATTCTTCAAGCTTGGATATAACTTGATTATATTTCTCCGTTCCCGTAAAAGAATCACCCAATTTGAATGCAATTCTCCCATCATACTGGAGTTTTTCTA
>JAEOTN010000523.1 GCA_016839865.1 Promethearchaeota archaeon
TACAAGGATCGTTTTTGTAATTTGGTCTTGTAGATTTGGAGGTCGAGCTCTAAAATCTTGTATAATTTTCTGAAGTTTCTGGTTTATCTCTTGTATAGCACTGAATTTTGACTCGTCTTCTGCATATAAAGTTATCACCACATTATTTTCATCACCAATAATATGCATGAATACTTTTTCAGTGGGAGAATAAAACACGGCTTCATTGCCTGGCGCATCTTCACCTGGTTTCATATGAACATGAATATTTCGGGTTGGTACGTCATGTGCTGCATGATAAGATAACTCAAATAATGCTTTTTTTGAAAGTGAGTCATATGGAATTTGAATGGATTTATTTGCCCATTCTGCTTTGATCTTCTGGAAATGGTCTAATAGCACGATAACATCAACTTTATTCAAAGATTTCCCTAAAGGAGATAAAACAGTACTTTCCTTTATGAATTGCTTATAATGAAATACTGTATGATCTATGTGTATTTTTCCCATATATATCTTTGATTCTCAAGAGGGGAATTTCGTTTGCACTTTCTGATATGCAGAATGAAGTTTGGAAATAGCACCAACTATGTCTTCCTTCCGTGCTCCTATTGCTGCATTAATTACAATATATGAGTACGGGTAATCCTTGCAAGAAGGACCGAAATTGGTTGTTTTTGGATCAACAACACGAGGTCCGGTCACACGTAAGTTATATAATATTCCTCCCAGAGATGTAAGCTGCTTTTCTGTTAAATGATTTAATGTCATCATACATGCAACCGGATTATGAGCATCTAATACAGTTTCATTCAATTCTTTAGCCAATTTTCCAAGCTCGTGCTCCAATAATTTTCGATTTTCAATTTGATTTTCCAATTCTGCTTTAAATCCAGTCATTCCCATTGAAAGCATTGATATAACAAAATGGAGGATCGGTGCAGAATTTGCCCTACCTGCATACACCTCAGATGTATTCTTAATTATTTCCTTGTCGGGACTAGCTATGACCGCTCCTCCTACGGGAGTTAAGAAATTTTTATCCGTACTTTGAACGATTGCATCCACTCTACCTTCTTTCATCGCTTTTTCAATCATATTCATGAATGCTTTTGATTGAACACCATACCCATTATTGACAACATGAGCGACTTTGAGCTCCTTTGCTAGTTGTGCAATTTCGACTATGTCATCTGGTGCTCGTGGGGGGAAAAATGAGGTTGTTGATAATATCCCAAATGTTTTATCATTGATCTCTTGTTTAATTTGCTGGACTGGAACGTAAACCGCATCAGATCCATGAGTTTCAATGAAATCCATATAGTCTGTAATTCGTTTATTTCTCTTGAGCGATTGGTAGTTTTTAAGAATTGAATTCCCATACATACTTTCTACGGTGATGTTCTCTAATCCTGCTAACTCGACTGCTTTAATCGGGGATTTATGATCCATACGGGGGAATACTAGCTCAGTTTTTTTTCTCAATTCCTCAAATTGATGCATAATCCCTTTAAGTGCTAACATTAATGACATACCGGTGCCCATGGGTACAACCATTGCACCCTTGAGAGATTTTAATCCTGTTTTCTTAAGGATATGCAAAGCAAAAGAATCGGATAGAGAGTTTAGAATCGACCCACCTACTGCTTTCGGTTGAGGTGCTTTAAGATTTCCACTACGTCCTACACCATGGATAAATCCTGCAGTGTAATCATATAATAAGGGAGTTGAAATACGCGCTTCTCGTTCTCCTATCCGCATTGCTTCAAGATCATGATTCGAATCTAAATTTGCTAGAACTTCCAAAAAGAATTTAATTTGCTTGTCACTCCAACCTATTTCAGGAGGTTTTCGCTGAGTCAACACAATATCAATTGGTTTAACAAAAGACTGTAGACCTACCATCCCTCTTTGAATCATATTTTTAGGAATGGGAAATTTTTCGAGCATTTCCAAAATCTTCTTGCGATCTAGCATATACTAGTGTATAGGGTGCAACGAAAATAAAAATTCAGTAAAAAATGGAGATTAAGGACGAAGAACGATTTGTTGACCGGGATGCACTTGTAAGAAAGTTCCTGCGGATTCCTGCTTTTTACAAATTTCTAAGAATCCCGAAGAACCACGAACTAATCCAATACCTTCAATATCCTCGTATTTATTGTAGATTTTCAATTCGTGATCTTTATAGTGCACGGAGGTGATTTTTTTAAGTGCATTAACGGGAAGGTTGGTAATTACATTACCAAAAGTGTCTACCCATAGTGCTGAACACACTATTTTTTGATAATTACCCGCAGTTTGTTGTATATTGGGTGCCGCAAATGCTTGGTTGATAATAACGTCCTCTTTTCGCATTAATGGACCAATTTCAGTAGTCTTGGTCCCTTTAGCTAGAAACGCTCCAACTGCAGACATGACATTTCTTCCATGAAATGTGTCAGAAATAAAGCGGTGGGTTTTTTCTGGTTCATAATAATACAGTTTTGGATTCTCAACTACAAACATATCAGAAATAGCATTCTGGTAGACGGTCATGGGTAAACTAAATATTCCGTTATTTGGTCCAATTACAATATGTCCACTATCAAATACAACTGCAATTATATCTCGGTTCGTTCCAACTCCTGGGTCCACAACAGCAACGATGATGGTAGGTTCAGTCATCGTGTGGAGTGCGTACGAAACCATAAATGTGGCTTCTGCGATGGAGAACGGGGTTAAATCATGACAAACATCGAATATTTCGCTTTTGGGGGATATATTATGGATAACTGACTTCATAGCAGCGATATAGTGACTGCCTTTTTTTCCAAAATCGGTTAGTAATGCGACTGGTTTAGCGACGACCATACAACAAAGAAGGAATATCATTCGTAAAAGATCGATCCATTAACATTGTATTGTCAGATAAAACTACTAGATCTTTTTACAAAACATGGGACCATTTTGTTGTAGAAAGGATAAAAAAAGAAAAAAAATTGATGTTTAGACGGTTTATTTCTTGTCCTTTTTCAGAACATATTTGACTGTGTATCTCTCGTTTGGTGGGATACGTTCGGCAGTCCAGACCAAGTCTTTTGGACCTCTGATTCGTTCTCGTCGAACTTTACTGACATCCTCGACAACATCTTCTTCCTCGGCATCAGCAACTTCATCAACAACTTCCTCGAGATCTACTTCTTCAGGGACGTCATCGTATTCTCCCATCCGTTGAACAACTTCTGAGATGATTGTGGAACCTTCAGCAATTTCATCATGCAACTCGTAGTTAACCATGTCCATATTGCCTAGATTTTGCACCCAAACCGTACAGACGTATTTCCCAGACTGATCTAAAGCGTGGGTATCTTTTCCAGTGATAAATCTCTTGCGTACGTGAACCACTGGGATGACCAAACCTTCTGGTTTTAGAACAATCTCGATTGGTTGACCTGCTGGTAAAGTGTTACCTAAAACAAGTGCATCAGGTCGGTATTCTACATCCATTGCAGGACGATCTGCTGTAATCGGATAGGTTATATCCAACTTATCTCCTGGGTGGAATGCACCATAGGTTGTGTCAGCAAGATCTTTCAATTCAACCAAAACTTCGTGTTCTCCATCACTTGAGTTGTTATCAGGGCTGATAGAAACGGAGTAGATATCACTGTCAAGAATTTCTCCATTGTATTTTACTTCAACCTCTTCAGCGAGTGGTGGTTTGAAATTATTTTGAACGGTTTCACGATAGGATACTTCATTCAATTCTGCTCCTCCGGTGTTTTCAACCCATGCAATCGCATGGAAAACAGTCTCACGGTAAGAAGCAACTTCTTCTGCATCATATTTCAGATCTGCTTCAAGTGCAGCCACAGCGAGTTCAAAATCCTCAATATCAACACTGGTCAAAGTTTCTGCAGTTATATCTGCTAATGTGGTAAAATCAACCCGTTTAATGAATTGTGGGTCAATTCCTTCCTCAACATCATATTCCCATGTACCGGAACTCCATTTTTCCTCTTCTGACAATTGGGTGTCACGATCAACACTCACGAAGTTTGTACCTGGTTCATTAACATCATGTACATCTGCATCAAGCAATTTTACTTCAAATTCGGATTTGTTCTCAAATACAAATTTACATTCAAACCGATTTGGAGTTTCATCTAATTCATCAGCTGATAAGTATACATTGTTATTAGTAGAACTTCTGAAATTATCTGCTTCAGCTTTCAAACCACTCAATAGGTAAGGGGCAGAATATTTTGCTATAATTTTTCCAGATCGGACTTTGGTTTCAATATCTTCCACAGTGATATAGAATTTTAAGCTGAGTTTTTCATCTCGTCCAGCGCCTAATTCATCTATAACCCATTTAACTGCACGTTCATCTTCCACGTCCTCTATTTCAGCTGAACCATCAGTTTTTCGAGTGATATCAACATCCTCATATGCGGATGGGATAAATTTGAAGATTTCAAGATTTTTCAAATCTTCATCCGAATCATTATGTACGGTAACACTCACAAAAATTTCGTTCTTCTTACCCATGATAAGAGAATAACTTGCTGTTTCCTCATCTAAAGTGCTAAGATATTCCGTAACATTCAACACATTTTTGGGTTCTTGTGTGACTTTGTATTCCGTTTCCTCGGTATCCCCGGGATTAATTTCACGGATTTCAATGGTTTCGTCGAGATCTGTGCTTCCTGGTTCAATTTCAAGAGTTACATCCCAAATGCGGTCTTTTCCACTAGTGTTTTCGATGCTGAACTTCCCGGCAGTTTCGGGTTTTGTATCAGCAGCTTCACCATCATGGTTCAGAAAAAGGCTTACGGATTCATTAAATGTAACCGGGATAAGCTTCAGGTCTTCTTTTCTGGAGTCTCTTCTCGATTCCTCTTCTGGTTCCGCAGGCTTCTGTCTTCTATTTCTTCTAGCCATTTTCTCACAATTTCCATTTTTTTATAATTATTTATGCGATAAACTAAATCGACGAGTATTCTATCAACTTCCATTTATAAAAAGACGATCTAAATGATATATAAAATAGGAAAGCAGTTATTGAAAGACTAGATACCTAATTGATCAAATGACAATTGAATATTAATCTCAATTTATCTGTATGTTACCCAGCTTTCTTCGTTTACGTAAATCCCTACCTACCAAAAGACTACCATTTATGATTAAAATTAAAACAGCCAAAATTGAAAACAGAATGCTGAAATAACCTCTAGGGATTAGAAATCCTACTCCCAGAATGATTAATCCCCCACCAAAAATGCCGTTATTTAAGAAACTTGCAGCTGAAAGCACTGCTGCTCTATGTTCGGATGGGATTAACTTGTTTCGATAGGAATCCGATAAAAGCCAACTAAAATTCCGGTTAATGTCCAGCACTAGAAGAAATATCGCTAGGACATACCATGTTGAAGCCCATGCTATGCCAATAAAAACTAAAACCTGAATTCCTACAATTCCATATAGCATCCATTTCTGTCCCACTGCTTTTTCAACTTTTTCAATAAAATAAGACGCAAGAGCACAGAATCCTCCAATAACTCCAAAAATTACTCCCACTTTTATATCAATTAGTAATTTCATGTGGCTTTGGCTGAATGTATCCCAGTAACTCTCGGCAAACACATCAAGATATAAGAAAAATAGTATTAGCCATAGAATCTTTTTTGAATTAAAAATATATTTCACTCCGAATTTCACGTCGCTCCAAAATGAAGTTTTTTCAGTTTTTTGTATAAATGGTTCTTGAACAGTAAGAAGGATGATTGATGATGCAAGAATGAAAAAAATCCAAACCCAAAACGGTAGAACAGGTATTTCATCAAATAAAATACCTCCAATTATCATCCCAATCACATTTGATGCGATACTAAAAGCGTTCATTCTTCCCGAGATTTTCAAGTAATCATCTTCTCTCTGCAACTGTACTAATGTATCGTAAATTAAAGCGGATTTAGCACCCGACCGGAAACTAAATTCTAAACCATTTAATATACCACACACAATCAATATGGTCCAAAATCCCCCAGAGAACCATCCTGAAATACCTAAGATTATTGCCATGAGTAAGAATGCTGCATTTGAGATCAAAACCGAATTTCTACGTCCAATTCGATCAGCAATAACACCAGTAAATAAATCACTAGCAACGATTGTAATTGATGTAATAACTTCATACATACCGAGATGGAAAGGATTATAACCCAAATCATTGAAAAATAAAATTCTGACAGAATTTATAACTCCAAATACATATAAAACATCAGATAGGGTAATTTTCCATATGTTGGAAGTTAGTTTTGATTCCATAATCATCAATACTGAAAAGAAAATGGATTATTTGTTGTTATTTTTATGAAATCTTTTATGTACTTCATGGAATTTAGCTAAGGCATCAGATTTTAGTTCATATTCATCCGCAGCATTGTTATCATATAATTTTCTCGATACTGAAGCGGCTTCCCGATAGAGTTTGTATGCTTCCTCTAGCTTATCGTTACGTAACGCACTACGAGCTTTATCTACGATTTTATCTCGTTGTTGTTTCAAACCTGGAATTGAGCTCATCCGTTTTGCTTTATCAAAAAATTCTTTTGCGAGATCTTTTTCCTGTAATTGTTCCGCGTATTTCATTGCTTTTGTATATTCACGTTCCGCTCGATCCCATGATTGCCCTTTCATAGCTTTTTCAGCATTGCGATTCGCTTGGTAGAGTTTACGAGGGATTTTCTTCACAATTTCTAGGAGTTTCTTCGCTTCATCGAATTTCATCTTTTTATTCAGTCTCTTCACACGATTTGCTAGACGAGCTTCCAATTCTCGCTTGTTCAATGCTATAGTAGGAATTTCAAAGTAATCGTAGTAAACATCACTCAGTTTTGTTTTTAATTCTGTTTGTGAAATTTCTGGTTTTTTTGTGAAGATATCCGAAACAAGTTTTACACCCTCACGGAAATTTTCAGGGGCATCACTGGGTTTCAACACGGCTGTTGTAATAAGTTTGTGACTTTTGCGGTTTTTCTTGTAATTTTCAATATATGAAACTAGGTGATATTCTGGCTTAGTTAAAACGAATAGTTTCTTATCCATTAGTCCCATTTGTAATTGCAGAATCATATTATCATCAATTTGAATTGCATCTCCCTCGTTATCAAAGTAAGTACCTAAAATAGCAGTTTTCCCATGTTCGTCAATATCGATGATAAATGTGCCTGATGGAATTTTCCTAATCCTCCGTAGATTGTTGGCAATTATTAATATATTTAGATAGAAAATACTTCCTAATAGCATTATGCACTTAATGGGAACTGAGTAACTATGAAATCCACTGAAAAAACTTCACCTCTGCCTTTAGCGTGCTTTAAACTAGATGATTTACCATTCTTTCATACAGGTAATGTGAAGAATTGTGTCGTTCCTGATTCTATTAAGGAATTTAATGAATCAAAATATGGACATATTCGCTTTCATTTATTTCTTACAATCAAAGACAGGGATTTATACCTGCTCCCGAAGACAGACTTTACTGAAAGCTCGTTTTCCGCGCTGATTGAATATTCAGCACCGTTCACCTATGAATATATGGAGTTATATACGCTAACAAAACTTGCAGAAAAATTTCTCATCCCTGTTGTGGATATACGATTTGTGAAAATGGAATTAATATCAAACCATCATGATGGATCTGAGCTGCATTATTACCTAATTGGATTAGTCGACCAAAATCAAGCTGAGATGGATAAAACTCATTTTAACCTTGTGACCAAAAATGATATTCATTCTCAAATGGAGAAAGATTCATTATGGGTTGAGGTAGTAGAAGCAAAAGACACCTTATTTCACATTTTAGAACCAGAAAAGAAAACAGGGTTGATTATTGGAAGATTTCAGCCAGTTCATTTAGGACATCTATATCTGTTTAAGAAAGCATTGGAAATGGTGGAATGCTTAATTATCGGAATAGGTTCCTCCCAAACTTTTGATGAACTAAAGAATCCTTTTACCTATGAAGAACGAAAAAAAATGATTGAGAGCGCATTGTTAGAAGACAATATTCCTGCTTCACGTTTCAGAATCTATCCAATCCCAGATAAATTCAATTTTGTTAAATGGATAAATAGTATATTTGAAATTGTTGAAGAATTCAATGTCCTTTTCACAAATAATCTCTGGATTGGGCGTTTACTGCAACAAAAAGGTAAATCGCTTAAATTTGGATTAAAACATAATTTCAAACACTATAATGGAACGAATATTCGTAAACTACTGAAAAATGGTAATCCCTTATGGAAAACACTTGTCCCACCATCCATAATTCCTTTTCTAGAAGAATCGAAAAGAAGCCTCACCTAGCGTTTTTTTTGTTTTTCCTCTGACAGTTGGTAAAAACCTTATAAACCATTTGTACTTTTTCGGATTAGGTAACAATTATGGAGAATCATATTGCACTCGCAACAGAAGTAGTAGAATCATTAAAAGCATCTGGTTTACGATTAGGTTTAGCTGAGTCTATTACTGGAGGACTCATTGGACATCTCATTACCAATGTAGATGGTGCAAGCAGAGTTTTTCATGGAACATTTGTACCATATAGCGCGGAAGCTAAATGCGTGATGCTAGATATACCAATGGACGATATTCACAAACATGGCACAATTTCTGAAGACATTACAAAAATGATGCTTAACAGCATGTCAGATTTGCCTACAGATATAAATCTAGCAATTACTGGAATAGCTGGTCAACCCGTAGAAGGATTACCACGGGGAACTGTTTTTGTGGGAATGAATTGTTGTGGGAACATCACAATCAAGAAATTTAATTATGATGGTACAAGAGCAGAAATTAAAGAGCAAGCAGCAGTTCAAGCCTTAAAACTAATTCTAGAATATATCCAAACGATACACTAATCTACAGATTAATTAACATCTTCTCATTTTCCTTATTATGAATTATCTCCAGATTGATGGGACGATTGGAGAAGGTGGTGGGAGTATCACTCGTTTAGCCGCGGGATTTTCAGTACTGTTCAACAAACCTATTCATTTATCAAACATTCGAGCAAACCGAACACCTTCTGGACTGAGATTGCAGCACCAACTCGGATTAGAAAGCCTTCAACGTCTCACTAATGGAAAATTGAGTTTGGTAAAAGTAGGTACAACCGACCTTACATTCAGTCCTGGTTCTGATTGGAGAAATTATTTAGATGTAATGATACGAACAGCAGGTTCCATTGCATTATTAAGCCAAACTATTCAGACCGCAAGTATCCGCACAACTTCTGGAGATCCAATAACGGTGTCTTACACTGGTGGGGGCACATTTGGCATGGGAGCTCCTGATCCGTATTACCTCAATAATGTCACATACCAATTTTTTCGAAAGATGGGCTACAACTGCCATATTGAGGTTAAAAAAAATGGGTATTATCCTAAAGGAGGAGCAGGAGCAGTTCTCCATATTGCTCCTGTGCGATCTATAGATCAATTAAATCCTCTAATAATTGAGGAAAAAGGTTCATTATTGAATGTCAGTGGTGTAATTGTATGTTCGGATAATTTAAAGAAACCTCAAGTTGCAGAAAGGATAGAAACAGCGATTTTTAATCACTTACAAAAAAACTCAAAATTCTCATCACTTACTAAAGATGATTATCAAATAATTCTGAAATATGAACGAACACTTAATCCTGGTGTAGGTCTTAGTATCTGGGCAAATTATGAGAACACCATTATTGGAACAGGAACAATTTTAGGAAAACGTGGAGTTCCATCAGAGGTTGTAGGGAAAAAGGCTGCAACACAATTAATTCGGGAATCTTCTACAACTGCAACAGTAGATAGCTATGCTGCAGATCAAGTCGTTCCTTTGATGGTATTATGTCCAGTGAATTCAGTAATTCACGTTAGTGATGTTACTTCCCATCTACGAACTAACATCGAATTACTCAATCTTTTCCATCCACGCGAGTATTCACTAAAAAAACATAAAGATGGTTGGATGTTGGAATATAAATCTAAGAAATGATTTAATTTGATGTAATTTTGAGTAATCGAATCAGTGGATAAGAAATTTTTTAGGAACGAACCCCGAATATAACTTAATTTAGTCCCAAAAATTGTAACTTGCTCCAAATGGAAAGATACTCCGATGCGCTGCGTCAAATGTGGTAATGAGGTCAATAAGGAAGATTTTGTATGTATTTATTGTAATGCACGATTACGGGAAGAAAAAATAGAGAAATTAAGTTACTTCCGGAGGGTTACTGACGAAAAATGGACCACTCCAATTAAAGGATGGAATCGTTTTTATCAAGTGTTTCGGAACCCTTCAAGAGCTTTTTGGGATATAGTGCATTATCGGAAAAATATTGGTAGCTGGTTCAAAGTATACATTTTATCAGGATTATTGTATGGATTTTTTGGATTAGCGATTTTTGTCCATATGAATAAAACAGGATGGTCAATTTATTCTCGTTTATTGAATGGATTGAGTTCTTATATGTTGTTTACAATTTTTGGACTTGTGTATTTTTTTATTTTTTATATGATTTCGATTCAATTATTCTCTCTAGCTGCAAATTACTCGATTAATCTAAAATCCCAGCTAAAACTTCGCTATGGGAGTCGAAAGGATAAGAAAAAAGAGGAAGAAGATGCACAAAAAACTCAAACAATGATAGAAGCTGAGGGAATCTATCCGACATCTTTACCATCTCATCTCACAACTCAGAAATCAAAGAAAATACCCATCATGCTTTGGGGTTTTGCACCCTTCTTAATAGCTTTAGCATTATCTGCTATTGTGTTATTCATCGGTTTACCTGGAGATATCATTTTTTCCGAATTTCCTGCTCTTGCTAATTCATGGGCTTGGGGTATAACAGATTGGATTCAGGTTATTTTCTTAATCGGAGTGGTTCCAATAACCATGTCAATCGCGTTGCGAGAATTGGTTAACGCTAGCACATTTCGTGTTTATATATCATGCGTTATTGTTGCTATTCTACTTGGATTCCTAGCGTATTTCTTCCGTCCATCATTCTTATTCCAAGTCTTCACTCCAACTCCATAGGTATCGTAAATGACAGTTCCTAGCCGTCTTGATATAGAATCTCAACTATATGGAATTATTCAAGTTCTGAAATCTATTCATCAACGATTAAAAAGTGGAAATATCTCTTATACAGCGTATACTAATACTATTCGTGAAAAATTAAAACAATTAATGGTGTTGGAACTCACATTACAAGCAAAAGAGCTAATAATGGATGAAGTTCTAGAGAAAATGAATTTATCTGATGATTTTTTCCAGTTAATCCCTCAAATTCATAAACATGTTGAGTTAATTGAGCAAGAAATTGTACAAACTTATAAATCTCCTACGAAACTCACTGATTCGGAACAAATTCTGGACAATATAGCGAAAAAATCACATAAAATGGCAGTTTATGGGAATCATAAAATACATCCTCTTCAATTAGCAAATCTTTCATCTGAAATAACTGCTGGATTTATCACCATTTTTGACTTTTTAAAAATGGATATTGAAGACACTCATTTACTTCAGGAGACTTTCCAACGATTAATGGGTGCTCTTAAGACATTTCCAGGAATGGATGAACTTTTCTTAGACTTAAGTTCATTCATTCGGAAGATTGATTCAAAAATGTCAACAAACAAAAAGGAGACTTTCGAATCATTCGAGAAGTATTATCGTCGTTTTTTAACAATTCTAAAGCAACCGAGTAATCTGTAAACTTAAATAGCTAGACATAAACTGTTTTTTATGGAGTATTTTGACGCTGACTTGCATGTACACAGCCCTCATTCCATTGCAGTTTCCAAAAACATGAAACTAGAAAATATTATTCATACATGCCGGTTAAAAGGGTTAAAGATCTTAGGGACCGGGGATATAACCCAGCCAGATTGGAGAAAGTATCTAAAGACCAATCTAGATCATAAAAGCGGGATATACTCCTTCAAAGACATGTATTTTATAATCCAAACTGAATTGGAAGATAATGAATCTATTCATCACGTGGTTTTACTACCTGATTTCAAAGCGGGAGATGAACTGCAAGATAAAATTATGAACAAAGCAAAGGGCGTTACGGGTCAATATGGAGGACGCCCTCATGTAAACTTATCTCCTCCCGAAATTGTAGAATTAGTTAACGATGTTGGAGGAATATGTGGTCCAGCTCATGCATTTACCCCATTTAAAGCAATATTTCGCTCGGGTAGATATTCAACATTGGAAGACTGTTATGGAAGTAAGACTAAAGATATTCATTTTCTAGAATTAGGTTTATCAGCGGATACTTATTTAGCAGATAGGATGGCTTGCTTGGAAAATTTAACTTTTCTAAGTAATAGTGATGCACATTCAGAAGGACCCCAGAGTTTAGGAAGAGAATTCAACCGATTTTATATAGAGGAACCAAGTTATGAAGAAATTTGTAAAGGAATAAGAAGAGAAAATGGAAGAAAAATTACATTAAATGTCGGAATGGAACCTCGTTTAGGTAAATATCCCATGATGTTCTGCAAAACCTGCCGAATCAGATACAAAATAATAACAAAATCCGAAATTACTCCTCATATTCGCTCTCTTCCGACTTATAAAACTCTTTTCGATAGCTATGCGATCGATGGAGACTCATTTGCATATTTTATTTTTAATACAGCAGAAGAGGTGATGGACTTTAAAAATCGGGTAGGTAACAAGAAAATCAAATGTGTGAAATGTGCGATGGAAAAGAAAAAGTCTACGGTTTCTCTTGGTGTCTTCGACCGAATTGATCAAATTGCAGATTATGCTGAACCAAAACATCCTGTTCATCGACCTCCCTATTTAGGCATAATTCCTCTAGTTGAAATGATTCGTGCATTGAAGGGGGTGAAATCTACTCGAGCAAAATCAGTCACTAAGGCATACGACGCCCTTATCCAAAAATTTGGTACTGAATTTGGAATTTTAACAGATGAAACTATATTGCTGAAGGTCCGACATGAAGGGGAATTATATGAATCCCTAGCTAAACTTATCGAAGCATTTAGAGAAAAACGTATTGAGTTTATTCCTGGTGGTGGAGGCAAATACGGAGAAATTACTCTTGATGAAATTTAGATATCACGGATTTAACAGCTTACGCATCCCGATCCGACTGTTTCCTGTTAAATAATAATTTTCCAGCTCACAAAATTGCATGTATCCTTGTTTTTTATAAAAATCTGGAGCTTCAAAACCCGCTGTCCAAGTCCAAATATAGTTTACACCTAGCATGTGCAACTTTTCTTCTAATTTCTTCAGAACTCTTCTCCCTAATCCTTGACCTCGATATTGCTTCACAATAAAGAGGTCAGTTAGATAAGCCCAACCATTGTAATCAGGACCATTTTTATAAACTAAACTGCTTGCACAACCAATTAATTCATTTTCTTTCATGATGACGAATTCATGTCGCTCAGAAGTTTGGATAACTCCTGTGTGGGATAGCTCATTGGTCTGAAATCCCTTTACTACCTGTTTATATTCCTCTTCAGAAATCTCTCTTTCTTTAATTTTGATACTATTCATACGAAACACATTTTCGATAGAGTGGTTTTAGCTATAATAGATACAAATTTATTATTGTATTTTCTCTAGGAACAAAAAGAAGGTGGATTTAGTGGAAAGTGAATCAAATCTAAATACAGAGCATACTCGGGAGCGAATTTCTCTTGTTGAGAAAGGCGAGGATGTGATTACAGCCCGTATAACGATTCGCTGTCCGTATTGTTCCTACAAACGTGTTTTTAAGAATAAATTTTCTCCGAGCAATATAGAATTGGTAACAGTCACATTCAAAATTATAGATTGGCTAACATGTGAAAAATGTGATCATCAATTGAATTTCTTATTAGACCTATTTATCTGAACTATTGCATCATTTGGGTGAGAACCAAGCACTATCCTTCGCGTTTCAGATTTGGTTTTTAGATTTTTCACAAATTCTAGTTTTCCTCTTACAAGTACTTTGTCGTTTACTCGAGCTTGTTCAAGAAATCTTCCTCGCAATGTAAAGATTTCAATTGGACTCTCTATTCCAGATGGATTTCCTTCACAAATATCGGAAATTTTAAGGAAATATTTTCCTGGAGTAAAAATAGAATGTGAATCATCAATTATCACTCCATTTACTGCAATTCTACCACCGTCCACAAATTTATAATTCTCAAATCTGGGTAGATCGGCTGAAGGACGGTCATATTTTACATATCGAATAAAAACCTCTTTTCCATCAATTATGAATTGATGGCTTTTTTGCTGTTCTGCTTGCTTGAAATCTTGAAATGAAATGTTAGTAAATCCTTTAGTTCGAATGTTATAATGTTGCCTTAATTTTCGTCCTTTATATCCATCAATTTTTGAAGATCCATATGAAAAAGTAGATGATTGTGAGAATTTTCCCCTAAGAAAGGAATGCACCCTTTCAGATTCAATCTTACCATAGATAACCAAATCATAATCGGATTTTTTTTTATCTAATCCTACTAACGAAGAACCAGATAACCCGATATTAGAAACTGGAATATTTCCCCCCTTTTTTATAAAATTGACTAAGTTTGAAAGAGTAGGATCTACTAACGATTCTGGATTTTTTAGAAGATTTTGTAAATGTTGTTCTGGGTGGTGGATTGTCCTAATATCTACTAGAGGAACCGCTTGTAACGAGAAATCATATAATTCCGATCGAAAAATATACTGAGGTTTGAAAAGGGATAAGAATATGAACCGGGAAGGGAAATCGTATAATTTAATATATGGTTCTTTCCCAAAACGAATATCGTTAACCACAATCTCAAATTTCTCTTCGATTTCTTTTTGGATACGTTTTTTATCTTTTGGTAGCGCATTTTCATATGTCTTATGAAATAATTTAGCAGGAACGTATCGCACATATGCAATCTTTCGATCTATTGGATGTAAAATTCCTTTTACGTCAAAAATCAAACCATCATTCGTTTCAAGGAAATCCCCTTCGAAAGTCAGAGAATTCATTTTTTGAACTGATCCCGTATTTCTCCTAGAGTCATTTGTAGTTCTGCAAAAGCATCATGATGATGAATACTTTCTTGTGTGTCGGCATTAATTAGTACACTACAATCATCTGCTAAATGGGAAAATTTCGTAGAAGTTAACGCTTTTGCCGTTTCTCTTACTACATCCTCAACAAAACGGGGATTTAAATGTGCAATTCTCACCAATTCTGCCTCATCGGGTCGTTTTAATACCGATTGAATTTTCCCGCTCATTGAGTTTTCGATAATTTCTACAAGGTCTAAAATGTCTACTAAATGAGTGGAACCATTAAAAGATCCGATAATAACTTGACCAGTTGCACGTTGATTATGGGACGCAATAGGTATCACGTTCAAGATTTCATCGATTTCTTCTTCAGACAGCTTTGAATTACGACTTTGGATTAGTTTCTTGGAATATTCCACTGACATTTCCTTTGCACATGGACACGCTGTTATTCCTTCCGCCTTAACTCCCACATACACTTTTCGCTTGATCTCACCGTTATCCTCCCTATCCCCTACCGCTTTAGAATACACATCATAGTATTTCTGTAATTGGTCCCGATCCGTAGTTTTTCGTGTTACAAATAAGATTCCGTTTAATTCTACTTCTGCATGAGTAGTATAACTATGTTCTTTCAATAATAGGTCCACAATACGGATACAAAATTGTTCAAATGAAGCAGCAGGTTGAAATGCAGTGTTGTTTATTACTTCTTCAATGGATTCAGCAGTCCTACTCATGTGAATCCCCCTTTGAGTCCCTGGTAATGTGATGTATGCTTCTATTTCTGCATTAATTGAACATTTGAAATTATCTCGTATGATGTCAATTGTGCGAATTACGTTACGAATTCCTACTTTTCCAATCGGAATAGATGTAACCGGTGTTTCTGATTGAATATCTCGTTTGAACGGCATGTCGATTCTTTCCCTATTAAGATCAACCAATATAATTATTTGTGGGATGAATTTTAACTTAAATATTACAA
>JAEOTN010000524.1 GCA_016839865.1 Promethearchaeota archaeon
ATGCATAATTATTTATTCAAATTCAAGGATAAGAAAAATAATTATGCATCTGCTAGTTTTTTTCCTGCTTTCCTTGCAGCTTTCATAGCTTCGATGACTAAGAAACTAGCCAAACCTTGTCCCCGTGCTTCTGTTTTTGTTGCTACACCGTAAATACCTACAGATCTCTCTCCATAATAAGAAGCAACTTTCGAAATTGGGATACCATTGCGCAAGGCGAGCCACATGTGTGTCTTTGATCCTGCTTTTCCTATATTGAAGTTCCTAATCATTGCTTGAAGCTGTCGGTGATATTCTGGAGGAACACCCCATCGCCAAGTTGTAATCTCTTGGAATTCATCCATATCACTTTCTTCAATCACTTCGCGTATTTCAACATCAATAGGTAGCGATGATATATCTGGTATATCTTCCAAGTTTCGAACCATGCATGGAAGTATCTCGATCTGTTGTAGACCATATTCTTGTAATAAAACAGGGAGATCTAAAGGTAATGAAGAGGGATGTAAAACCCAAAGAATTACAACCTTTCGACGTTTGAAATAACTAATTATATCTTCAATTCTTTGATTGACATCCTTTTTCATATGAGACCTTAAGATCATATTATAAGGAATAATGGGAATGGGAGTCTCAAACCATAGTACATCTTCTTCATCATGAAGTGTACATCCTGGTCCGTCTCCAAAGTTTGCCCAAGCCTCCCAAAAGTTGATTTCAACCTCATGAATTAACGATTCAATAGAGAAACCTGAAATAGGGCTCAATCCACTCATAATTCCTCCATACTTCAAATATACTGCAATATTAGAATACACTAGTTTTCAAATATAATTTTCTTTTTACCCATCTGTTAAAAATTCATGTTAAACAATAGAAGTTTTCAATGTAGTACTTGTAAACTGAAGCGAGAATACATTTAGACAAAGGAATAGAAAATTATATATCAAAAAATAAGAGATTTCTAGAAATTTACAATAGAATATCATCCACTTTTTTTAATTCGCAGAAAAATTCTAATTCTCATGAGTTTGCGAAAAGTAGGAGTTGTATTGAAAAGCAGACCTACCATGGAAGGTGCTGGAGTTCGTTTAAATCGAGTATTTGGATTTACTACAAAAAATTCATTTGATCCTTTTTTACTGTTAGATGATTTTTCAGGAGACAATCCTGAAGATTATCTGAAAGGGTTTCCTTGGCATCCACATAGAGGAATTGAAACAATCACGTATATTATTTCGGGGAAAATAGAACATCAGGATTCTCTTGGGAACAAAGGCAATATATGTTCGGGGGAGATTCAATGGATGACGGCAGGAAATGGTATCTTACATCAAGAAATGCCATTAGATACGGGTAAATCCATGCAAGGTTTTCAATTGTGGGCTAATTTGCCCAAATCTCATAAAATGATGGACCCCAGATACCGAGATGTTACAACAGATCAAATTCCTTGCGAAGAGATTTC
The DNA here is from genome assembly GCA_016839865.1 of Promethearchaeota archaeon. Next base: position 1,469 of record JAEOTN010000524.1, read on the forward strand.
GAAGGGTGTAACTATAAAAGTTGTCGCTGGTCAAATTAATGGGATTAAAGGACCTGTTCAGGATGTTATCACGAAACCAATATACATGGATATAAGTATGGATAGAGCATCTGAATTCGAGTATACAATTCCAGAAGAAAATACTGTTATAGTTTACATTTTCAATGGGAAGGCAAAATTCGGGTCAGATGAAAAAGAAGTCGAAAAAGGGCATATGGTTGAATTACTTTCAGGTGATACTATTCGAATAAAAACTGGAGATTCCAGTGCACGAATGTTGTTCTTAAGTGGCAAGCCAATAAAAGAATCCGTAGCATGGTATGGTCCAATCGTAATGAATACACAAGAAGAATTGGATGCTGCATTTCGAGAATATCGTAATGGTACGTTCATAAAAATTAAAAAAGAAGAATGAAAATTCATTTGTTCAGTGGTTTGGGTAAGAATTGAGTCATTTCGACATCATGAAGCATACCAGAGAGATCCATTTTTGTGAATTTTTTTAATTCTTTTATTTTTTTTATTGATCTAAATTGGAGAATTACCCATTCAAGTGAACCAATTCCCTTTAGAACACGATCCAACAAAATCAGTATCCCACTCCACATCCCCAAAGTTATTATCATTAACAGAAGACTCCACCATATACCGAGACTAAATCGAACAGTGGTATCAATTCCAGAAATCCACATAAATAAGTTTCGAGGAATAGCTTCAAGCAATTGAAACCAATATACCGATAGTGCAAAAATCCCAAATCTTCTGATATATTTGGTATATTTTAACCATCTTTTTTGATTAACTCGTGGATTGAATTCAAAGTGAATCAAAAATGCAATGATAATCATAGCTTGAGTTCCAACTGAAAAAAAAGAATACCATCGGGGAAATACATAGAAAAATGGATCAATGGTCTCAAAACCTTTTACAAATAACGTTTCATAGCCAGAAATCAATATCATAACAACACAGGGAATATACAACAATCTGAGATGTTTTTTTGTAGGACTCGGGCTTTTAAGTACAACTGCAATTGCGGATCCCATTAGAAATACTCCAAGCATTGGAAATAATGGAGCGTCTCTAGCAATTAATACGTTCAGGAATATTCGGATTATTTTTTCACCTCCTCCTCGATCAAATGCTACACCAAAAAAATCATAATTCGTTCCTAGAGTCAAATCTACTCCTGCTACTGATGTTATTGAACTATGAATAAGAGGATGAACTGAGAAAACTAAGGATG
>JAEOTN010000076.1 GCA_016839865.1 Promethearchaeota archaeon
AACTTGATCATCACCGGGGAAAAGGATACTGGTAAAACTACAGTTCTTAACCTATTTTCAGAAGAAATGACTCTGGAATTAGATGATAATTTAAATGAAATTCTTCAAAAACAAATATACTCACCAGAGATCAGTGAATTCAAGACCATTATCATCCGGGAAATAGACCTTGTTGAATTAACTACTCACTACACTGATTATAAAAAATTAATGGAATCAGTTGACATAATATTAGTATTTGTGAATTCGAATCCTTTGGTATTGTCAAGTACAAGCGATTTATTGGCTACGTTAGTAGGAAGATCAAACTTTTCAAGCATTTATATAATTGCAAATTTCCAAGATTTGGACTTAAAGTATCAAGAGACTGTAGGGAAAAAGCTGAAGTTCAAAACTTATGGATTCTCTGCTATCGAACTAGACTCGAGGGAGAACTTCATTGCAATTTTGAAGGACATCATTTCAATATCTTATCCCACAATTCAAAAATCATCTGATGCAGTTCAATCTATTCCACATAGGGATGAAATTTTTTACGAAATCGAGAGGGCGATTGAAAATGCTTCAAAACAATACAATTCTGCAGCGATTCAAATGTTTTCATCTCTCACCTCCCAGCTCGAAAAACAAATTGCTGACATGGATTCAAATGAAACTCAAATATTGATGAATCTGTGCAAAGCATGGGAGATGTTAGTTTCCTGGGAAATTGAGAAAGATACCAATTTCTTGACAAGAGCTATCGAAAATTTTGATGAGATTTCTGAACATGTCAAAGATAAATCACTTGGAGGGTTAATTTCAGCAAACACCATTTTTTGTAAAGCTTTGATACTTGGAATGAAATTCGACGAATCTTTTGAGGAAAATAAAAAAGAACTCTACATACCACAAATCAATATCTTACTCGATAAAGCTCTCTCAATATTTGAGAAATATGGGTATCAGAATGAAAGTGAATGGACTAAGCAAGCAATACAATCAATAAAAAATCTTTAGGGAGAAATTATGAATGAAATCTCACCCTAAATCCGAAATAACGGTTCAAATCCGCGAAAAAGTCTTAAAACAGATAAGAAAGTCTTGCAAAGAATCTCAAAACGAGATATTTGGTTATTTAGTTGGTTTATTTAATCCAAATGAAAATCACATCTCGATTCAATCTCAAATCTTTGTAAAAAATGCAGTAATGTCTAGTGAAACCAGCACATATCAAATAAGTGGAACTGCTGGAGAATTTAACAAGCAATTTCGGAAAATTAAAGATGAAATCTCAGAGGACTTATTAGTAGTGGGATGGTGGCACTCTCATATCAATTTAGGATGTTTTTTGTCAGCAACGGACATTAGTACACAAGAAGCATTTTTCCCTGAAATCAATCATGTAGCAATGGTTATTGATCCTATTCAAGATACATTTGCATTTTTTACATTAGATAGAGATGTAAAGAAAAAATACCGAGAGCTAAGATATCAGGTGGTCTCTTAATATGAAGTTAACTTAGGTGAACCAACTTGAAAAAAATCGAAATTCTTGAAGAAGAAGAAATGAAATCGGATATGTACGATCGTCAAAAGAGGATTTCAGGATGGGATCAAACCAAAATTTCCAAAGCAAAAGTTATGGTGGTCGGAGCAGGAGCAACAGGTAACGAACTTGTAAAAAACCTTGCACTAGCCGGGATTGGTACTATATTTTTAGTGGATTTTGATACAATAGAGCCTTCAAACCTAAATCGATGTGTATTTTTTACCAATGATTCTATAACACAAATCCAATACAAAGCGGATGCAGTAAAAAATGCATGTAAAAACCTCAATTCGAAAACAGAGATTTTACCAATAAAAAAAGAGCTTAACGCAATTGATAAATCGATGTATCAACAGTGCGATGTCATTTGTTCCTGTTTAGATAATTTGGAAGCACGAATTGAAGCAAATAACTATGCATATTATAATCAAAAACCTTTCATTGACTCAGGAATTGATGAATTATTCGGTTCCGTCCAAGTGGTATATTCTGAAGTTCCTAAGACAGCTTGTTTACAGTGTGGTATTTCAGATAGAGATTTAGAGTTGATGTGGGAACGATTCTCTTGCACAGGGCAAGAAATTGCAGTTCAAGAAAGAATAATACCTTCAGTAATTACAACGACCTCAATAATTGGTGGTATTCAAGCACAGCAATTTTTTAAAATTTTGTTCGGAATCGACCAATACAGAGAAAAAAAGACATGGAATGAATATTTTGGTGCACCATTAGTAGGAAAACAATTGATTTACAACGGAATTAAAAGTAAATTCAACATTATTACAAAGCAAAAAGACGATAACTGTTGGATCTGTTCATCTAAACTAAAAGCAAGGAGGGAGGAGTAATTCCAGAATTACCATTTGAAATATGGAAAGAACGTATGTCGAATGAACTTACTCAATTGAAAACTCTTGATAGTATTGAACATGATTCTATAGTTTGGAATGAGAATAGTGTAGAATTATGGCTTAGTTTGGAGGCATTAGGTTTGACATGTACCTATAAAGGGGCTCGAAGACTAGTTCAAGATTTCAAGCTGCATCGCATCTATATCAAAATTAATAGGTCATTCCCCTATCCTGGTGGTATTGATTTCTCATGGTATTCCGAAATTTTCCATCCAAATATTCATCCTGTAATCATTCCGGGAGGTATCACACGTGGAACTGGATATATATGTTTAAATGTTCTTAGAAAATGGTCGAAACTAACCGATTTAGAAACTACGATAAAGGCATTACAAAAATTGGTGGAAAACCCCAATCCAGAGGATCCTTTGGAATATGAAATATGTTTACAAGCTGCGGAATACTTCACAAACAATCTTGATGAGAAAAAAATGAGTGAAGATGATGACGATATAATCATCCTAGACGAATAAGAAGCATTTCTATCCACCAATAACCTTTGTCCATAAGGTGAGATTTTCATTTTCTCTTAGACCATATTTATGAATCGCATCCTTGACAGTTATCGTGTTTGGTAATTCTTTTTCTTTATATACAAGGGCATAACTGCGTTGATCAGAACTGATAAAACCCATATGGCGAATTACTATTTCAATTATCCTTTCAATCTGATGGTGCTCTTTTACATCTAATCTGATTCGTTTTCCAGTACGTGTGTCTTCAATTGAAATTTTCATAATAGATTACATCTATGATTATTTTTTCGACATCATATTTTTGGATTGTACTTCGAAATAATCGACAAAGTGCGAATTATTTATTTTTTAATTTATCAAAGACTGTAAATCTTGGAAACTCACCTAATATTGAGGTTAACTTGTACTTTTTCTTCTCTAATTCAGGTATATCATCTATATTTAACTTAGCAATATTTTCGTACAACACTTGTTTGTAATTTTCAAGTATGTCGTCCGTAAATCCTTTCTTTTGTGCAATTTCATGCAAAAAAGTAATATATCCTTTTAAAAAGTATAGAAGCGAGGATTTAAGTGAAGAATTAAAGAATAATTTTGAGACTTCAAGAGTTACTTTCTGTAAAAGATCTGCACTCTGAATTTCAAGTTCCTCTTCACTACTGGTAGATTGAATCGGACGAAGATAGCTGTGAGATTGGATAAATTCATCTAAAATCATCCTTAAGCGTTTCTCAAATTTATCGCTCTCTCGAAAATAATATGATTGTTGTTCACTCAACCGAATTTTAAAGAATTTGAACCCAAAATCCGTAGAAATCATAGTGTTCTCGAGAAAAAAGTCCAATATCGATTTATTAATCTCGTATTCCTTAGAAAATTGATCCAGTGGAATATACAATGGATAACTTAATGGATGATTAATGGAGAGAAATAATAATACTTTATGGAAATCAATCTCCTCTGGTATAACGGTTTTTATGGATTTATGTGGAAAATTATTGAGCCAATCAACAAATATAAACTTAATTTTATCAGAAACCTGAGTTGTTTCTAAAAATTCGGTTGCAATGTTTTTTACTTCTTCCAGATGTTCGATTTCCTCTTTGATTAGTGTATGAATGTCAAGCTGATATTTTTTCAAAATCTTTTGATATTTTGTCTTCCCAGGTTCGGTTATTTCATATTTATTATCTTGTATAGTAATCAAATTCTCACTTTTTAGTGTGTTTAACGTCTTTGTGAGAGAATGGTGATTGATTTGAAGTGGTTTCTCTAGAAAATCTACGCGTTTACATTCTTCATTATTGAATAACATCCAAATAATAATATGAGAATAATTACGTTTATTTAAAATGACTTTTGGGGGATATCGTAAACTTGTCCCTTGCGTCTTGAAGCGTCTATTGTTGTATCTTTTCTGACCTTTCGAAGTTATTTTGTATGTGCCTTTACTAACTTTTTCTACACACTGATCAGTAATTAATTGATTCATATACTTTGACAAAGTAGCAAGACTGTATTTTAGAGGTGGGTTGAGAAAACAACTCCAATTGCATCCCTCATTATTACATAACATCCATAGGATAATATATTCAAAATCCTTTTTTTCAAGTCCACTTGGTTCAGTAATTTCCTTCGGAGGATATCGGATTTTTTGGATTAAGATCACCCTCAACTATCTACTCATCTAGTTTGAGGATCCACTATTTATAGTATTCCTTAGGATTCGAGTTTTGATGATCATCTTCGAATTGTCAAGTTTCTTTTGTTCGAGTTTTTCAGATAAATGCAAAGTTTGAGATTCGAACTACGCATACAGTTTCGAATCTCTATCTAATAATAAAATCTTCATATATCTCTCTTCAGCAACCATTTCGTTTTGGTTTGCAAAAAAGGAAAAAAGTGTTAAAGATGAAAAATAAAAAAAACAGAACTTACTCTCTAGTATTTCTCACATTTTCATTGGTAGTTATTTCATTAGTTTTATCGAATCCAATGAATGTTTCGTCATTCAATAATCCCAATTCAGCTGTGGAACGTGGTCCCATAGTTATTGATGGAAATGTTGCGTTAGATTCGTTTTGTTCAGGAGATGGCACTGATGGGTTATCCTGGGAAACAGCACATGTGATTCAAAATTTTGAGATTGATGCAGGAAATGATGAAGCATTAGTCATAGAAAATACAAATAGGTATTTGATTATTCAAAATTGCGAACTCAAAGGTGCAAGAGAGGGATATGGAGCAGTGCGTTTTGATATTTGTGAGAACATCAATATTACTCTATGCACCATAACAGGCGGTAATT
>JAEOTN010000525.1 GCA_016839865.1 Promethearchaeota archaeon
AAGTCATAGATGCTACAGGAGATGCTGATATTGCTAATTTTGCTAAGGTTCCATTCCGTAAGAGTCCAAAAGATGAATTAATGGAAGTCTCTGTTAACTATGGCTGTAGTGGAATTAATATAGGAAAATTTCTTATGTATGTCTATTTAAATCCTGGAAAAATGGCAGATTGGGGTGAAACTAAAGAGAATGATGAAGAAGGATTCACTACTTATTTAGTAGAACCTTTTAATAAAGCAAAAGAAGCAGGTGAGATTCCTGAAGATGTAGATATAGCAAGTTGGTGGACAAATTACACAGATGCTGGAGAAATCTCATCTTTCAATGGGATTCATATGCACGGATACGATCCAACTGATGTTTGGGATTTAACTAAAGCCGAAATTGAGGGTAGAAAACGAGTTATGTGGGCAGTTGATGCTTTGAAGAAGTACACTCCCGGATTTAAAAAAGCAAGATTACGATCTATTGGCTCTTCATTAGGTACAAGAGAATCAAGAAAAATAATAGGAGAATATAATATTACAGAACAGGATATTAGAAACGAAGCAAGATTTAAAGATTCTATAGGAATATGCCCGGAGTTTATAGATGGATATGGTATAGGGATTTTACCTACTACAGGGAGGTACTTTCACGTTCCATATGGTATCATTCTTCCTGTTGAAGTTGAAAATCTCCTAGTCGCTGGTCGTTGTGTAGCAGGAGATAAAATCTCACATGCTGCCACTAGACAGATGGTATGTTGTATAATTACTGGACAAGGCGCAGGAGTAGCTGCGGCTATTTCTCTCAAACAAGATGTAACATGCAGGAATGTCGATATATCTTATGTTCAGAAAACTCTAAAGAAACAAGGAGTAAGAATAGAATAATTATTTTCTCTTTTTCGATTCAACTTTCTTTATAATCAAATGAAATCCAAATATAATGAGTACACCACCCAATACAAACCAAGTGATTATTGACATTATATTTGGATTAATGCTTGGATAAAGAATAAGTACAACAATATAGAATACTATATTTAAAATACCGACTATAACCGAAATTAATCCTAGAATTTTATTGAGTTTTCTTTTTAGTTTAATAGTTACGTACTTATCTGCAAGGAGTAAAAAAATTCCATAAACTACAAGAAAAATTCCAACTAATATGACGGGTACTATAACAAATACTCGTACATCACTTATTAAATGTAATCCCGGATCAGCAAGTGCATAGATAGAAGCAGAAATCGGGATTAATCCATCAATAATTAGAATTATTCCCTTTAAACCTTGTTTTAAATGAGCAGTATACATTAAGAAAATGGAGAAAATAATTGTAGATATGCTAAAAATTAGAAGTGGAAGATTAAAAATAAGAACATAAGCATCCCAATTGAAATTAACGGTCCAAAATGTCATCATGGAGAAGATTAAAAATATAACTCCTATCACTAACATAAACAATCCTAATCCTTTTTTTTCTTCCATGTTTCCTCACTTTAGCTAATAATAACATAGTATGTATTGGATTTAATTTATTTTTAGCGTTTTATAAATTATTAATATCTATAGGTATCAACCTTGAATCCCTAATCTAATTACTACTATGCTTAATAAATCATAAGATTAACATTAAAATCATGTAGAATAGTCAATATAATTAGAAAAAATAATATTCTAAGAGAAAATTGATATGTCAGAAAAAAAAGTTGAACTTAAAAAGGGTGACAAAGCTCCAGATTTTTGTCTTCCAGATAAAGATAACAAAGAAATCTGTCTTAAGGAATTTCAAGGTAAATTTATTATAGTTTATTTCTACCCTAAAGATAATACACCTGGTTGCACAACGGAAGCAATTGGATTTACTGGAATCTTGCCAGAACTTCAAAAACTCAATACCGAAGTAATTGGAATAAGTCCTGATAGTCCAGAGTCGCATGCAAAGTTTATTGAAAAGAAAAAGCTTACAGTAACTTTACTAAGTGATGATAAAAAAGAAGTTCTTAAAAAATGGGGTGCGTGGGGCTTAAAGAAATTTAGAGGGAAGACCTATATGGGAGTAATTAGAAGTACTTATTTAGTAAACCCCGAAGGGAAAATCGCCCATACGTGGCCTAAAGTAAGTGTAAAAGGGCATCCTGAGGATGTAAAAATAGTCTTACAAAATTTATCTAAATAATTTTAATATTCTGTAGTTACTGTCAAATTATAAGATTCAAGAATCTGTTTATACTCTTGGATTACCTTTTCATCAACGAATTGAGCATTTCTGAATGGATATACTCTTCCTAAATATTTGTATTTATGTCTTCCCCATTCATGGTATGGTAAAAGAGACACCTTTTCAATTGGTTTCTCTGCTAGAAATTGTGCTAATTTCTCTATATACTCCTTTGAATCATTAAATTCTGGAATGACTGGAACTCTAATCCATATCCTTATTCCTTTTTCCAGAATCTTCTCCAAATTATTTAAAATTATTTCATTATGGACACCTGTGAATTTAAAGTGTTGCTGTGAGTCCAAGTGTTTGATATCATATAAAATTAAATCTGTATAACTAAGTATTTCATCAATTACTTCCCAAGAAGCATATCCTGTTGTATCGATTGTAGTGTGAATCGCTTTATCCTTGAACTCCTTTAATAATTTAAGGGTAAAATTGGGTTGGAATAAAGGTTCTCCTCCAGAGATTGTAATTCCTCCGCCAGAGTTATTATAAAACACTTCATCTTGCATTGCTTCAAATATTACTTCATCGACTGATACTTCTCTCCCTGTGCAACTTATAACTCCATTTGAACAAATCATTTCACATTTCAAACATAAATTACATTTAGTAGAATCTATTTCAATAGATTCTCCATCTAGGATTATAGCACTAGAATCGCAGACATCAAGGCATTTACCACATTGATCACATTTCTCTTTCCGAAGAAATATTTCTGGTGCAGGATTAATCGATTCTGGATTTGCACACCATTTACATCTTAGAGGGCATCCCTTAACAAAAATTGTTGTCCTTATCCCTGGCCCATCGTGTATGCTATATTTTTGTATATTAAAGATTATCCCATCTTTACTATTCTCGTTCACTTTCAAGAGTTTAACCTTTACTTATTTCTATGGAAAATCTATGGTGTATAATTAACTATTGAAACTGGTAATTGTTTATAATTTAAGAAAAAAAATCTTAACCTCTTTGTTCTAAAAACATTGAGGTGTACGAGCGATGATTGAGTCTTGTAAATCCTTACTAAGATCAACAAAATATGCTGAATATCCAGCAACACGGACCATTAAATTGAAGTATTTCTCTGGATTCTGTTGAGCGTCTACTAATACTTCTTTTCCTACAGCATTGAATTGTATATGGTGAATTCCTAAATCTGCCCATGTTTTTAAATATTGAGAAAAGTTTTCAGCATTATGACCTTTCAAGTATTGTGGCATGAAACTCTGATTGAAAAGATGATTCCAGCTGATTAAAGGGTCAACTTTTGAAACTGATTTAAGAACTGCTGTAGGACCCTTTTTATCTCTTCCCCCTACAGGTGATACACTACCATCATGAAGAGTTTCTCGTGCTTTTCTTCCATCAGGTGTTGCTTCGCAACCTTTTCCTAAAAACCAAAAAGCAGATGCAACAGTGCCATCTGGAATACAAGGGGTTCCTAAATTGGTTTTGCAATTCATTGTTTCAGTCATAACCATTTTTCCAATTCTTCTTGAGATTGAGTCTACATAATCATCATCATTTCCGAATTTTGGAGCATCTATAAAAAGTTCTCTAAGTTCCTTATATTTTCCTCTCCAATTCTTTTTCAAAGCGTCGGTTAATTCTGGCATAGTTACTTTTTGTTCCTCGAATACCAACTTTTTAATAGCAGCAAAAGAATCAGCTACATTATTCAATCCTAAAATGACAACATCTCGGTAATCAGGAAGATAATTCCATTCTCGTACATCTTGGGCTCTTTCTATTGAGTCGTCAAGTATACCTGA
>JAEOTN010000077.1 GCA_016839865.1 Promethearchaeota archaeon
AAATAATTGTCCAATCCAGAAAAAAATGTAGCTACTAAATGTAGTCTTATTAGCGATAGTTCCACCTTCGAATCTTTCTTCACTCATATCAATAGATACTCAAAGGTATATTTAACTGTTAATCTGAATGTTATGACCCAGCAAAAAAGGAAAAAAGTGTTAAGAATTTCAGATAGATTCAGTAGTTTCCGGCATTTCTTTTATCTCAATTTGCTCTGTCGATTCTTCTAATGTATCTTTTCCTACATATCGGTAGTCGCTAAAGATTGTCATTAGTGTTAAGAATAGTGTAGCAAAAATCGCTATGCCCATATAGAGTACTCTCAACGTAAGCCAATCTGCAAGTGGTCCAGAGACTAACATCGCAATTGGTCCTAATACAAACGATATCGCGTAATCCACAGAGAAGACTCTCCCAAGTTTGTCTGGCGGTATTGTTTCGTGAAAAACAGTTTGATATGTTGCATTGTATATTGAAGCGTAGACTCCGACTAAAGCGCTAGAAATATATATGAACCATATAGGATTCCCGAATCCAGCTAAAGCATATAAGTAATATGCAATAATGCTTAAGAACTGCGAACCTATTATCAAAAGCGATTTTCTTTTCCATTTCTTCCTCAACATTATAAAACCCGCTCCTACAAATATTGCTATATTGAAAAATACACCATTAATTGAGAGTTCTAAAGTATATTCTGGACCAAGGATTTGTTTGAAATATATGTATTGCAGCGCATTAAATGGTTGAGATATGAAATTCAGCACAATTATTACTATAAAAAGAGCAGCCATGCCTTGAATAGCCATTATTGTTTGGAATCCTTCTTTAAATTCTTGGAAATAGGATGGTTTCTTTTCAGTTGGTTTTTGTTCACCTACTTGTTCTTCAGTAATTTTCTTTTTATGTGGGGGAATTTTGATGAAAATTGTTGGAATAAGAGCAATTCCGAAGGTTATTACATCAATCCACAATATTTGAGAAAAAGATAAGTTCAACCCAATCAGAAAGCTTGCAAAAAACGGACCCACTATTCGTAAAGCACTACCAACGAACTGATTCAATCCATTAAATCTAGATATCTTATCTTTCGGGATCATTAATGGGATAATTGCCTGGACGGTAGGCTGGTGGAAGCTCTGGCAGGTTTGTCGAATCATAAATATCCCAGTAACTATTATGAGATTCCAAGGCCATAAGCTTTCTAATCCGAAGAAGAAGAATAAAACCACAAGTAGTAACGACATAACAGCTTGAATGGAATCTGCCCATAAGATAATCTTTTTCCGGTTCCAACGATCTATGAAAACACCACTGAAGAACAGAATAATAACCCCTGGTATAGTAACAATTGCAGAGACTGTTGTAAAAATTGTTCCTTGAAATTCTACAAACGGCTCAGTTATATTTGTAAAGAACCAAAGCACCGAAAAGAATACTACAGAGGATCCAAAAATAGAAAATAATTGTCCAATCCAAAATAGAATAAATTGAGTTAGTGTAGCTTTACTTGCGGGGCTTTCCATATTGTTTGATTCTAAAGACATAAGTGGTGATCGAAAAAATGATTTATATAGGTTCGTTAGACCAAATATTACCTATATAAACCCAAAGGTAGAATTCTTTAACCTACAGAAGAATCTGATAAACTAAAAGAAATGAAGATGAATTAATTTCTAATAATTTTTTCTTAGAAATAATTTAATCTGGATAAGAAGTCAAAATCTTGCTCGTTTTCTTATCCACGACCTCTCTTGATAATCCCAAACGATCAATAAAAGATGTAAATATAGCTAACACATCACCAGTCTTTATTAAATTATCCGGACAGAATGTCACGCAGTGCATGCAAGCAGTGCATAGTTGTCTATTTGTTTTCCCCAATTTCGCATCAAAGGCACTTACTGGGCACTCATTTTCGCAGAGATAGCACATACTGCACTCATTTTGCACTCTTGAAGGATAAAATTTAGCCCATTCTCCTGTACGTTCTTTATTTTCTCTAACTTGGTAGGAAAAATCTGTGAGATCAATATCAAACTTGTGATCTTGTTGAAAATGAGTGAGTGATTGTAATGTAAACTTAGTCGCAACCTCAAAATCTGACTCGTTAGGACGATCTTCTGCAAGTTTCCATCCAGCGGCATTAAATGAATGTCTCCCGATAAATTCTGCTGACAATACTACGTGAAAGTTAGATCGGGTCAACAAATAATACGTGATTTGATGAGCCCATTCCAAATCTCGGGCTCCATATGTAAAAAACATAGAACATTTCTGATTCTTCCCATCGAGTGTACTCATCCATTCTTCAGCAATACTTGGTGGTCTTCCTCCGAATACGGGAAATCCGAAAAAAACAAAATTAAATTCTGAAAAATCTACTTCAGGTTCTCGATTTTTTGGGGATAGGATGTTTTTAAGTTGGGTTGAATGTCCTTCTCGTTCTAACACTGTGGCGATGTGTTTTGATATAAGATCAGTAACACCAGTTGCTGAGAAATAAAAAATTCCAATATGCATTGAAAAGACCTGAATAGGATAATGTTACAGAG
>JAEOTN010000526.1 GCA_016839865.1 Promethearchaeota archaeon
CGTCTTTGGTTAAGATCGTATACTAAGCCTGCTCCCAATAAAGCTAAAGTAGCAACAAAAAAACCACCCACGACATTTCCCAAATGTGGTATAGGAATTACCCAAATCTCAAAGATATCTAAAATTGCCCAGGTAGCTAAAACTACTATGTTGATTACGATCAAGATGATAATTATTCGTATAGCTCTTTGAATTTTATGCAATTCTTCGTTTATTTCAGTCATATTGAAAAATTCTATCTCTTGATTAATAAGAATATCTTAATCAATTTGGAATTTTGATAAATCAATATCATTCCGTCTTTAGCAGAATCAAATTCCTTTCAAAATCGTAATTTGAATTGTAGAACCGTTAAAAACATAATTTTCGAATTCTTCAGATATTCCTTGAGCTGAACAAGCGTAAAAAAACAGAAGTTTATGCATAGAGTTTGCAGTTATGACAAGTTTTCACGTGGAGAATCATCTTAATACCAGATAAAATGGAACTTCAACCAGAAAAAATAAAATTAAGTAAATCTAAACAATTATTGAAAACAGGAAAATATAAACCATAATGATAGAAAATGCTGAAACGAAGGTAATACTTGGTAAATATTCACTTCCCAGTGCATTATTGGGTCCAGAAAATCCGTTTCCCATATTTCGAGACCGTAATCAAGATCAAAAAGTCAAATTTGATGAAAGTTTTACGAATAAAGAAAAGAAAAATATAGGACTCAACACAGGGTATCGAGTCCTTCCTTACAGGATGCAAGATAACTATTCTCGAAATAGAACACCGAATGATTTCAAATCTATAGTGCTTGAAAACAACGCAATTAAGGCGATATTTTTACCCGAAATGGGAGCTAGATTAGTATCTCTTATACATAAAGCTGTTGACGGTGAAAAAGAGTTACTAGCCAAAAATCCAATATTTCAACCCGCAAATTTGGCAATTCGTGATGCATGGTTCTCAGGAGGAATCGAATGGAATATTGGGCAAGTAGGTCATACATTTACTACTTGTTCTGATTTATTTGCAGGAAATATTACAGGTCCCAACGGAGAGAAAGGAGTAAGATTTTATGAATTTGAAAGATGTAAACGATTATTTTGGCAAATCGATTTTTTTCTCCATAAGTCAAAACCCTTCCTAATATCTCATGTTAAAGTAATAAATCCATATGAGACAGAAACTTCCATGTATTGGTGGACAAACATTGCTGTTCCAGAGGAGGAGAAGGTGCGAGTTATAGCTCCGGCAGAAAAAGCAATATATCATGATATAAAAAAAGGAGGGTTTGGACTAGCATATGTTCCTTATCTTCCTTCATTAGATGGACACGATGCATCTTATTCATTGAATTCAACATTTTCAAATGAATTTTTCTTTCAAATACATGATCGAAAGGTAGTTTGGGAAGCAGCAGTTGATAAAAATGGGAGAGGATTCGTTGAAATATCAACCAACCCATTGAATTATCGTAAATTATTTTGTTGGGGCAATCATTCTGGAGGCCAACATTGGCAAGAATTCCTCAACGGACCAGAGCTTGCATATATTGAGATCCAAGGAGGTCTAGCCGCTAGTCAAATGCATGGATTACCCATGAAACCTAGACAAGAAATAGAATGGACTCAAGTTTTTGGACCGATTTCAGTAGATCCGATAAAGGCACATGATAAAGATTGGAATATTGCGATTGGTGAAATTGAGAAATATAATAACTCATATTTTCCTGAAAAAGAGCTGTATGATCTTAATACCAAATTAAATGACACTTCAAAAATGAAACCAATATCTATTTTGCATAATGGCTCAGGCTGGGGATATCTAGAAATGGTGAAATTTCTAAACGAATTAACAATAATCCCAGAAAGTCTGTTTTCCTTTACATTTCCAAAAGAATCTTTATCAGATAATCAAAAAATTTGGCTAACTTTACTCCAAGAAAACACTTTTGTGGATAAAAAAACAGATGATTCCCCAGGTGAATGGATAGTGGACCCATCTTGGGGTGTGATTCTCGAAAAATATCTTAATCAAAATGAAAACAATTGGTTCGGGTGGTGTCATTTAGGTGTTATTGCATTAGAAAATTTCGATGAAGAAAAAGCACAATTTTGTTGGGAAAAATCAATTGAATTAGAACCATCAGCATGGGTCTATCGAAATCTCGCACAGTTAATGAAAATTCAATATAAACCGAAAAAGGCTATAGAGTTTATGGAACTAGGATTGCCTCTTTTACCTATAAAAGCAGAAAATGTTGCCTATTATATAGAATATTTTAGATTATTACTAGAACAATCGGAAGAGAATAAATTAATTGAAATCTATCAAGATTTAAATAATGTTTTCATACATCATGAAAGATTACGTATACTCTATGCCCAAGCACGAATAAAAAATAACGATCTGGATGGAATTGAAGAAATATTTGAAATTAATTTTGCACAAATTCGAGAAGGGGAAAGAATACTTACTAATCTTTGGTATGAGTATTGGGGTCGGAAAATTGCTTTAAATCTTTCAGAAGAATATAATAAATCTAAACATCTTAAATTAGCACAAAAAGATTATCCAATATTACAGAGAATAAATTTCAACGTTTTAGAATGATTATTTGATTAGGATACATGGTTTACATATAATCAGTAGTTTCCATTAAAAGAGAGAGAAAAGTATAAAATCACGCTCAACGAAATGAGGATTAATACGATGAATACTCAGGAATATTATAATAAAGTTTACGGTGGGTGGTTGGGAAGAGTCGTAGGTAGTCAATTGGGTACTCCATTGGAATTTAGACCTTATTCATTTACTCAACGGAAATATTGCGATAATGGAAATAAAGAAATACAGTATTATGTGAGACCACCGAATCCTCAAGCTGTAAATGATGATGAAATCTATGAGATTCTTGGATTGTTAGCATTAGAGGAAAGAGGAATAAATATAACTGCAAAAGATTTGGCACATTATTGGGATGCAAAATTATACAAAGCTCAATACACTGCAGAAAAAGCTGCGCTGAAAAACATTAGAAAAGGAATTCTTCCTCCCGATTCAGCTAGTAATAAGTACGGTAATTTTTGGTTTGACGCAATAGGAGGACAAATGAAAGCAGACATTTGGGGATTAATCGCTCCAGGTTGTCCTGAAGTTGCTGCAGAATATGCAAAAATTGACGGTTCTGTTGCCCACCAAGGAGTCGGTATTGATGGAGAGATATATTTAGCTGC
>JAEOTN010000527.1 GCA_016839865.1 Promethearchaeota archaeon
ACTTTTAGATTCAAATCAGTACCTAATTCCTGCATTATTAGGGAACCTATTGAACTGGCAACCTCTCCGCTAGTAAATGTATGATTTCCTATTCGTCGAGCTCGAATTCCAAAGGTATTATCCCTTACTAATATCTCTTTTGCGAGATTAATCGCAGTTTGCTGAGCAATCTCTAATCCCCCTTTGACATATACTGCAGGACTAATTGACTGAATGCCCAGCACTTTTTTTAAAGTCGAAATTGCAGATTGCATGTGTTTGGGTTCTGGATGAAGATAGATAAATCCGTGATCTCGCCATAAGCGTGAAAATTTAACTCCATCTCGTGTACATTGGAAACGTATGTTTCGCAATAAGCTCCTTAGCATCCGTTTTCTCACTTGCTGGGATTTCAAAGCAATTTCTCCATATCGCATAAGAAGAACATTAAATTGAGGAGATAAAAGTGGTTTGTCAGAACTCATACGATCACCAAAGTATGTTATGGGTACTATATGTGAGTAAATAAAAAATAGATGGATATAGGTTAGAAAGGTAATACTTTTCTCGATGGCTCAGACATTTGTTTATTTCTGTGAGGACCCCGAGATGATTTTTTATAAGCTCGTGGAGGAATCTCTGCTTTCTTGATAGTCTTGTCTATAAAGCCTTCAATCTGACAGATCAATCGATACTGATCAACTAAAGCCATTGTTATAGCGGTTCCTTTTTTCCCCATTCGACTAGTGCGCCCAATCCTATGAACGTATACTTCTGTGTATTCTGGAACATCATAGTTAAAGACATGCGATACATTAGGTATATCCAAGCCCCGTGCGGCCACATCTGTTGCAATTAAGAAATCAATCTCATGTCTTTTAAATTTCTTTGTAACAGTTTCCCTTTTAGCTTGTGACAAGTCACCAGATAAGAGTTCTATTTTGAAATTCAGATTTCTTTCTTGTTCTAATCGATTTTTCAACCACATTGCCGTTTTTTTCGTGTTAGTAAAAACTAATGTGTGCTGTATTTGTGGTCTTAGCTTGCGCAAGACTCGAACAAACGCATAATACTTGTCTTTGAAGTGTTCGATAAGGTAATAATACTGATTTGTATTCTCAACGGTTAGACTGTCTTTGGAAACATTGATATCAATATAATTTCCCTTGGTGAAAGATTGACTGAGAACTTTAATCTCTTCAAGAATTGTCGCAGAGAACAGCATCAATTGAGGAGTTGTATGTATCTGGTTCATAATATATTGGATATCTGGGAAGAATCCCATGTCTAACATGCGATCTGCTTCATCCAAAACTACAAATCGTAATTTTTTAAAGGAAATCTCTTTTCGTTCATAAAGATCGATTAAACGTCCCGGAGTTGCAACCACGATGTTAACTCCTTTTTGAAGCTTCAAAATTTGTGGATTAATCGATACTCCACCATAAACTTGGAGGACACGAACATTTTTTAAGTGTTTAGAAGCTTGTGCCATTACTTGAGCTACCTGTTTACATAGTTCTCTTGTTGGAACTAATATTAAGCATTCTGGGATTTTACCTGCTTCTATTTGATTTATAATTGGTATGGAAAAGGCATAAGTCTTTCCTGAGCCAGTTTTTGCTTGGGCAATAATATTTTTTCCCGTTAATGCGACCGGGATAGCATCTTTTTGTATTTTAGTTGGTTCAATAATGTTAATTTCTTCAAGAGCCTTTACAATTTCGCTCTTAATATTCATTTCGCTAAATTTCATAGTGTATCAACGTGTTTTACCAGTATTTTCAGAAAAAGTGGCACCATTTTCACGATGTTATTTCTTTTCACAAAAAACGTAGGTTTTCGTATAATTTCAATCAATATGCCACTACCAAAAAACATTTGTATCAGATTAAGATAAATCGGTAGACATAAAACCATAGATAAATTGATGTAGGTATGCTCAGTGATGTGCAAAAAGAGCGGTATTCACGTCAATTATTGGAATTATCTGAAGAAGAACAATCCCAACTTCTATCGAAAAAAGTGGTGCAAGTGGGAATTGGTGGATTGGGTTCCCCTCTCGCGTATTATCTCGTTGCCATGGGTATTGGAAATTTAACAATTATTGAATATGATAAGGTTTCATTATCCAATTTGAATCGCCAAATAATGTACAATACTCCTGAAATTGGGGAATTAAAAGCAGAAATATCAAAAAATAAGTTAGAGTCATTAAATCCAGACGTTAAAATCGAGTTAATCCAAGAAAGACTTACACGAGATAACTACAAAGAACTTATCAAAGCACCAGACTACTTGGTGGATGCGAGTGATAATGCAGAGACTAAATTCCTTGTAAATGATATTGGATTAGATTTAGGAATTCCATTTACTATTGCAGGAGTGAGAGAAATGGAAGGTCAAATTATATCGGTAATTCCTAATGATACTGCATGCTATAGATGTGTATTTGGAAAAACTAAGCCAAAAGGAGAAGTGAGAAATCCACCGAAGCCACTGGGTATTTATGGATTCACTGCAGGTACTTTAGGTGCTATAGAAGCTGCAGAAGTTGTAAAAGGATTATTAGAGTTAGAAGGAAGGCTAGTAGATTCCCTCCTAATGATAGATTTACATCATATGCAATTTCTCAATGTTAAGGTAAGTCGTAATAAAACTTGTATTTGTAAGTAAGTATTTAAAAGAAATATATAAAAAACCTAATGTTATATTTAAATCATGAAGATTTAATTTTGATAAAATATACCATTTTTTATATTACAATATTTTCTAAAAATATTGATATTCTTAAAAACATTCTAATTTTAACTAAAAATTCATTTATTGTTGAAGAAATACTACTTCAGTTGTCAAAAGACAAAGTAAAATTGATTTACTTCTATCCTTTATTGAAATCATGGAGAAATTCCTGCATCCATTAACCAAGGAAAATTTAGAAAGTGTTTATCAACTATATGAAAAAAATGAAGATTTTTTTAATATTACTTTGACGGATTTTGAGAATCAAACTTTAAAGGATATGGCATTTGAGGAGAATTTGTCCCTTGTTTGCTATTCCACCGAAATTAAAGAACCTATTGCAGTTATTATCGGCGTTATAAAAAAGGGGTATATTAAAAGAAATTTGATTATCAAAGTTTTTCTCGTAGATAAAGCATTTAGAAGGAAAGGAATTGGCACATGGATGTTCAATGAGTTGATAGACCGAGCTAAACCATCTCTAAAGCTATTTTCCTCGGTAATCTATGGATTTTCTCCCCCACAATTTCTCCAACCTGGAGTAGATGTTAGACATACATCTCTACTGTATTTCCTCAAATCAAAGGGATTAAAACGTAGGGGGACTCGGCATAATTTAACAGTTCATATCCCAGAGGATTTTCCAGAACCAAAAACGGAGTATGCAGGATATGTGTTCCAACGAGTCACTCCAGAATATTTTGATAAAACTCTTGAATTTATTAAAAAAGCATTTATTGCTCCAACTTGGCCTTCTGAAGCGAAACTGACATTTAGACCTGAAAAACCCACTACTTTCATTGCATTGGATTTAGATAAAAATGTTGTTGGATTTGCGTCACATAGTACTTGTTTTACTAGTTCTTTTGGACCAACTGGTGTGTTAAAAACCCTCAGAGGAAAGAACATTGGGGGAGAGTTACTGAAATGGTGTATTTGGGACATAAAAAGTCTAGGATTAGACACGGTCACTATTATGTATGTGGTTGGTGATACTGTGAAATATTATGTTAAAACTGTGGGAGCATATATCCATCCTGTTCATATTCCCATGAGTAGATGGATATATGGGTTGCGTTCAGAGCTAAGGAAAACTGAAGTGTCCCGAAAAGGAAAATCCGAAATTGCATATTGCCCTAATTGTTTCCATAAATTGGATTTTGCTAATAATACCTCAGGATGGTTAAACTCAGAAACGTATTTTTGTCCTAGCTGTAAATATTCAGGGTCGTTTTATGTCACAAAAGATACAGACACTGAAGAAAATAACGATTGAATACTAGACAAGATAAGGGAAAATCATTAATAGTATTCTTGAGGTTAAAGGGATAAGTTAACGAAAGAGACGTTTCTAAAGCATATTGAAGAAAAAAAACATAAAAGGAAACGAGATAATTATGAAAGAACTATTAAAACGAGTAGAAGATATAAAATCCTTAAAAATCCAAGGCGCCACAAACGTTGCAAAAAAAGGTATGGAATTTTTCCATGATTTCTGTCAACGCAATGAAAATTTACCAAGAGATAAGTTGTTTAGTGAACTATTGAAGGCAAAAGAAATAATTAGAACAGCTAGAGCGACTGAACCGGCATTAAGAAATGGATTACAATTCGTGTTGAACAAATTAATCACAGTTAAAGAGAATCCAGATATACATATGGCAGATTATGTTACAGAATACTCTAAAATTTACATCGAAACCATTGCGAAAGCTAAAACACGTATTATGGAGATTGGATCTGAGCGGATTCCATCAAGTCGTAAATTTAGCGTTTTAACACACTGTCATTCATCGGTAGTCACCGGTATCCTCCTCAAAGCAAAAGAACAAGGAAAGGAATTTCGTGTGTTTGCGACCGAAACTCGCCCTAGATATCAAGGGAGAATAACCGCGAAGGAGTTATTAGACGCAGGAATAAAAGTTACTCAAATTGTCGATAGTGCAATGAGGTGGGTTGTTCGGAATTACCCCATTGATATGATTCTCATCGGTGCGGATGCAATAACTTCGGAAGGGACAGTGCTGAATAAAATTGGTTCGAGACTCTTGGCATTAGTTGCTCGTGAAATGCATATTCCTTACTATGTGGCAACCCCTTTATTAAAATACAATCCTGAATCGGTGTTTGGGACATTGGAGAAAATAGAGATGCGTGATTTCACTGAAGTTTGGGAAGACAAACCCGAAAATCTCAAAATAAAAAATCCAGCATTCGAAACCGTCTCAAGAAGATATATTGATGGATTAATTACAGAAGCAGGAATCTTTCCCGCTGCTTTAATCTCAAGAGTATTTTATGAACAATATCCTGATCTTAAACCAATTGGTCAATTTTAGGAGGAAAAAAAACATGGTAGAAATTGATAACTGGGTATTATTCGAGGAACCAGTCAAAATTCCACTAGTTTCGTGCAATCTCTTTGAAGCTTATGGATTAACGGTACCTGATATGTCGGTTATGGATGAAAAATCTCGCAGACGATTCGGACCTTATTTTCCAAGTGCTGATTTCGATTATTCCTATGAAAAAATAAAGCAGAACTACATTATAATGTATGTTTCAATAAATCCACGAAAGAAAACAGGAAATTTGAATTATGACTTCATTTGGGCTGCTCTTGATATTGCGGCAGAAGAATCAACAGGAACATGGGATCCGGACTTAAAAACCATCATACCAGAAGAAATGGATGATGAGACAAAGGAAAATATGAAAATTCTCCAAGCAAAAGTTGTGGGAATTAATATGAAAACGGGAGTAGCAGGAATTGCACTTCCAAAACAAGGATTTGAATACGGAAATATCCCTCAACTCTTAAGTGTAGTGGAAGGAAACTATAATGGAATGACTTCAGCGGCTTATGGGGTTCGATTAGAAGATCTGGATATTCCTGATGACTATGCGGATTCCTTTATGGGACCTCAAATTGGAAATGAGGGACTACGAGAGATCCTTGGAGACCACGTAACGGTAGGAACCATTGTAAAGCCTAAAACTGGATTGAGCGTGAATGATTGGGCTAAAACTGCCTATCGTTCTTTCCTTGCAGGTTTAGATGTAGTAAAAGATGATGAAAATCTAACCGATCAGGAGTATTGTAGATTTGAACCTCGTGTTAAAAAAGTATTAGAATATGTCCATCAAATTGAAAACGATACGGGAAGAAAACTTGTGTATGTCCCCAACATAACTGCTGGTGATGTCGACACATTGATAAAAAGAGGAGATTTCATTAAAGAAATTGGTGGTAATTGCTTGATGATCGACATTTTAGCAGCGGGTTTCTCAGCAGTTCAGACCATTCGAAAAAGATATCCTAATATGATTTTGCATGGTCACAGAGCTGGTCATGGTGATAGAACGATTTTCCCTGAGATTGTAATAAATGGAAAGAAACTTGAATTACGACATGGAATTTCTATGCGTGTTTTAGCTATATTCTCAAGATTAGCAGGGATTGATCAACTTCATATAGGAGCTCCACGGGGCAAGATGGAGAAAGGTAAGACGGAACCACTAGAGAACCTCGAACCACTTTTTAGACCTATGGGATCATTAAAGACCGTACGACCAATTTGTTCGGGAGGATTGAAAGCACCAGTTATGTGGGGAGTTGCACGAGATATGAATCCTACCAGTGACGATTTTAATGAAAATATTATATTTCAAGCTGGAGGAGGTACTCATGCACACGATTTAGGGACATTTGGAGGAGCAAAATCCATGGTTCAAGCGCGAAATGCAATACATGAAGCAAAAGAACCTATAGATATAATGGGTGATTACTTTGAGACTTTACTAGCCTTCAGAAAATGGGATAATCCTCTCTATGTCCAGTGGTTGAAAACATTAACAAAAGATTCAAAAATCGTAGTTACTCCAGATGATAGACCTTATCCTAAAGACGGAAAATATTTAACCCCGGGTCCTGAATCTGTAGATTTAAAGAAAGCTATAGAACTGTATCCTCCTTTAAAGGGAGATCTAGAAAAACATCGCTCAGATCTTTTAAACTAATTTTTATTTCACTTATTCCTATTTTTCTTGATTAGTTTGAGTAGACGACTTGACTTATTGCGTTTAGGATACACCTTTTCTGTGATTGTTCCGTGTTTGTTAGCGATTTATCTCCACGATTTGATTCTGTGGGACTACTTAGATATCATTTTCGGATTTTTATTTTATGCAATAACCGGTAATACGCTAAATGACGTTATTGATGCACGCAACCCGGAAGAAATTGAGACAATTGAACGAGTCAGAGGTTTTACATGGAAAGAAATTCTCTCTATAGCAATATTATCTTTCATTTTCGGGAGTATGTTATTTATTCGAACGATTATTGAAAACTGGATTAATGGTGTAATTTTGGGTGTAATCATTATACTCGTAGTTGTTTATTGCTTTCAAAAACGCATCCCTATTGTAAACCAAATTTTTCTTGGGGTAAGTCATGTATTCTTGCCATATCTAATGATAAAAATTGATTCCGGGGTTACACCAATTTTGTCTGCTGAAGAATGGTTTCTAATGATAACCTTCTTTGCATTTGCGTTCACTGGTCAAATTGTACACGAGGCAGTTGATGGAGATGCCATAACTCGATTTTCTTTACGAGTTCAACAAATTGTAGTTATAATTTCATCCGTTGTAACCATAGGCGTAGGAATTGCTGCAGTGATTGTGCTTAAAGAAATCTATTTCCTTCCATTTTGTCTAATTCCAATTGGTTCAATATATGTATTTAGAAAACCAGAAAAACCTAAACCTGGAGTAAAAGATGTTGGAATTATATTGGGGAATATAATATTGATTTATTTCTTAGTGTTGATTATTGTGAATCTATACGCAAGTTAATTTTTATTAAATAGTAATTCCTTAAACATTTCCAAGTTTTATTAACCAATTTACTAATTTTTTCAATTATTCTTCATGTTCAGTATTTAATTGAATGAAATCCTTCAAAAATTATATTTTAGAGGTTTATTAAAAATGAAAAACAAAAAAACAATCGGTTTAATAATTGGAAACTTAGTAAGTCTCCTAGCTGTAATTGTAATTAATGCACTTTCAAGTTGGCTTCCCCTTAATGGTTTAGACCCAGGGCAAATTTCGGACTCAATTCCTAACTTATTCGTCCCGTCTGGTTTAACTTTTTCAATTTGGGGTTTAATCTATATCGGATTTCTTCTATTTGGTGGATTCAATATCTCAACCTTAATAAAGAAAAAACCTGAAGATATTGAAGTAATTGAGCGAGTTGGAATCTGGTTTATTATTTCTTCAGTAGCAAATATAACATGGATCTTCCTATGGCATTGGTTATTTGTGCTTCCATCAGTATTTGCGATGTTGACATTATTGGCATCTCTAATTGTAATCTATCTGAAATTAGGAATTGGGAAAAGAGGAGTATCTTGGAAAGAACGATTAATGGTTCATTTAATGGTCAGTCTGTATTTTGGGTGGATAACGGTAGCCACAATTGCAAATGTAACAGCAGTACTAGTTGATCAAGGATGGAGTACAGCATTAGTTGGATTAGGGATCTCTGAGGTGACATGGACAGTGATTGTAGTTGGTGCAGCAGGCATCTTATCAATTTTGAACGTGTTTACTCGTAAAGATATTCCCTACAATCTAGTGATTCTTTGGGCTCTATTAGGAATAATGCTCAAAAGAATTAGTGTAGCAATACCATCAGAACTAGGAATAATCTATGCAGCTGGTTTGACAATGCTCTATGTTATTCTCAGCTTAGTGATTAAATGGGTAAAAGTACTAAGTAAACACCAATAATCATTTCTTTTTTTTACCAATAATATTTTACTACGGAATCTCGAATCAACGTTGATTTCTCCGGGTAATCTAAATTATAATGAAGTCCGCGACTTTCTCGTCGAGCTCGAGCACATTTCAGAATTAAACGAGCCACAGTAATCAAGTTTCGAAGTTCGATAAGATCTGATGTTA
>JAEOTN010000528.1 GCA_016839865.1 Promethearchaeota archaeon
ATTCATAGACTCACCTTTTTATTCCCGTTACGCTGTCAGTCCTCCGGAAGCCTACCCTGCTCACTCTCATAGTCAAGGGTTCCGGGCTCGTGCCGCTACGCTCACTACCCTTGACTATGAGCCTCTGTTCGCAGGGTGAAAAACGGCTTCGGACGGACGGCGTAGATTGGCCCGACAGCGCATTCAAGATATTGTTTTTCTTTACATTCATTCCCATAGATGTTTTTCCAACACGAACAAAAATTCTCTCCATACTTGCAAAAAAAATGTTTTTAGGTAATACTATTTGTATATAGAAAAAACTGATACCAGTATAACTGATAATAGTATAGTATATTCTGATAATTCTGTCAATAGGTAAAAATGGATAAAAACCAAATTGAACGTGAAAAAATAGAACGCCACCAGAAATTCTTGGAGAGATTAAGAAACAATACACTTGAAATTCCTAATGAGTTTACTGAAAATATTGGGAAACTTATAAAAATTGCCAGAGAAGAAAGAGGTTTAAATCAATCTCAACTCGCAGAAAAGTTATCCAGGAGCCAGGCGACCATTTCAGACATAGAAAATGGAAAAATTGAAATTGGGATATTAACTCTTGTACAAATTGCTACTGTTTTTCGTAAACCTATTTCCTACTTTATCCCTGATATGACATTCTTGATTAGTTTATCCGATATACATAATAAGTGTGAAGAAGAAGCATTGTCAATTTTCAGAGCCATTAATTCATGGGGTGATCCTCAACTAACTTTGAGATTACTAAAATCTCTTGAAGATTATTTCATTGAGGTTCGAGAAGAAGAAATGAAAAACTCCTAATTAAAGAATAGAATAGTGTTTTATAAATCAATATATTTGAAAGGAAAATTATCTACCAATGGGAGATAAACTTCCTTCTGCAAGATTTCGATAAGCTCTCTTATATTCAGCAAAAAAATGAAATTACTCAATCCGTGTAAGTTTGAAATCTACTTCATAAATATAAATATCAATATTAGGAACTATTGATATTGCATATTCCAATTTCTTATCAAACTGTCCAGCAATGATTACACCTTTTACGTTATCAACCTTCTTATTTTCCTTTATCCAACCCATATATCTAGCTATTTGACCAACTGTATCATCGCTTGTTTGGTCCTTCTTTAGTTCTATCACCACAAAATCATTTGTCTCTTTTTCTTTTACTAAGATATCTATTAAACCAATATCAGTTCGAAACTGTTGACTAATCAAATCCCCGTCTTCAATAATTAGATCGTACATTTTCCCTAGTTCTGTATTTTCCCAATTTTGAATTAGGAAATCTTGTAATTGCTTCTCCATATAGAACAAACCATGGCGAATTTCAGTTCTTAGCGTTGATGTTGGAAGAGAAACAACTTTCTTGTAATAATCTATTAGATTTGATAGATCAGATTCAATATCAAATTTAGTTAATTCTGAATCATCCACAGGATTTGTTAATTTAATAGTTGAGTTATCCTGGTCAACTTTATAAGCTTTAAAAACGAAAGAATCTCCATATCTTGGGATGTTTTCATCGAAGAAACTAGAAATTGTTTGCGCTGTATTCATAATCTCTACGGGCCATGATTCACCAAATTCTTTTGTTTCGCTTATCCCGTATGCGAGAATAATCGTTTCAAGTTGCTTGTAATAGAGATAAACTGGATAAAATCCCTTACTTACCGCCATTTCTGGTGCTATAAACGCTATCCAAGGAACTCTAGCAGGCATTCCCATTCCAAAGGAAACCCTCATTCTTAAATCAGCCCATTCCTTTGGATATGATGCTGTTTTTAAATCAGATCCCTGCGCCTGAATAATAAATTTTTTTAGAACATCACTCCAATCGTCCATGTAATCATCTCCTGATAAAAAAGAATCATTTGGAAATCTCTATATGTTTTTAATGTATTTTTTCCAAGCCTCAACACATTTCGTTGCAAGATCAAATGCGTCCTGATTACCTACGGAATATTTAGGGGAAATAAAATAGTTTCCAAGATTAAACTTAAATTTTCGAGATCCAAAATTATGATTTCGATTACTTCTTTTTGAGTTTAATTTGAGGTGCTTAATACTATTGCATATATCGGCACATAGACTTAAGTCATTATTATTAGAAACAAAACTCTCAACATCTAAATTCTTGCTTGTTAGTGAAGGATCATTCTTTATCCAATCTTTCAAGTGATAGCAATTCATAAAAAAAGCAAAAACATCGTCTTGATAATTGTCTGATTCCTTGGTATGAAGTATTCCATTATTGATTTCTTTATATCGCTCATACCATCTTAACACTCGATTAAATTGTTCTTCATACTTTGATAAATTTGACATCATTTCCACACATTTCTTTTTCTATACTTATTATATGTATATGAAATCTAATAACTTGACTCTAAAAAATGATATGGTTGCATTTATAGTACCTAACAGGATAAATTCACTTTTTTTCTGGTCTATAATCTCATATCCTCAACAATAATTTGTATTCCAATTAGGATCAAACTGCCTTCCACTTGGTTATTAGCTATAATCTCATTGGTTAAATCCAATAATTTTGTATATAAGTTAGGATAATTTTCATAGCCCGTGAGGTCGTGAGTTTAGAAGAGACCTTTCAATATAAGAGCAAAAGACTTTCATACTGAAAAGACCTTCATACTCTCCGTTAAGGAGAGTATGAAGCCATCCGCGCCCGTTTCTTGTTTGGAACACAATCGTGTCGCGGTTTCCAAACAAAGTTTCTTCAATTATCCATTAAATCACTGGA
>JAEOTN010000529.1 GCA_016839865.1 Promethearchaeota archaeon
GGAGTAGTTTCAATTGACAATGCTCCAAGAGGAAACTATTTGATCGATGTATATTATAATGGAAGGATTGTAGCTGATGATATTCAAGTGAATACGGAATCTACGGATCAAATAGTATTAACTTCCGTTCCGCATTTTCCCATATGGATAATAATATTCTCAGGGACCAGTGCTGTTACTGGATTTATTGGATATTTAATATTCAAAAAAGCACGGCCATAATTATTTCCTATTTTTCCTATCTAGTAATTCTTTCACAAAGAAAGTTGCCACATCTTCTGCAACTGTTTCAGGACCGAACCCTGCATCAAATCCTAATTCTTTAGCCAATTCTTTTGTAATTCTTGCTCCTCCACAAATCAAAATGATGTCTGAGCGTATTCCTTCGGCTTCCAGTAATTCAACCAAATTTGTTAAATTGCGAACATGGATGTCTTTTTGAGTTACTGTTTGAGAGACAAGGAGGATATCGGCATGGAGATTAATAGATTTCTTAACAAATTCTTCATTAAGAACTTGAGAACCTAAATTGTGAGTTTCTAGCATCTCATACCGCTCAAGTCCATGATGTCCATGGTATCCTTTCATTGACAAAATAGCATCTATCCCCATTGTATGTGAGTCTGTACCTGTAGTAGCACCGATCACAATGAGTTTTCTGTCGAAATTTTGTTTAATAAAGACATTAATTTCATCCATAGTCATTGCTATGACTTGTTTTGAGCCTTCTTCTTGAATTTTTGTAACGTCCACAGTATGAACTAAATGCCCATAAACCACAAAAAACGTAAACTCGCTTTCCAGACTTTTTTGGAGTACGATATTTGGATCTTTTAATCCCATTTTTAAGACTATTTTTTTGGCAGCGATTGTTGCTTTCGGTGAATTTTCCATAGGTAGTGTGAAACTCACTTGAACTTTCCCATCGTTAATTGTATCTCCGTATGGTTTGATTTTTGTAAGATTATATTTATTTCGGTAACCAATCTCTTTCATCTTATCCAAATGTTTACCCATTACACTCCCTCCTTATTCTTTAGAAAGATATTGATAAAAGGATTGAAATAGGTATCATGCTTCTTCACTACACCCTCTAATCCTTTTCCGCCATCTATTGGACGTTTGATTCCTGCAAAAGTTCCTGACTCTAAGGTTTTAAATAATCCATGCTGTTCTATTTTAATTAATAACTCGTATGCATTCTTCAATGTTCTAGATGCTTGTTGATTGATGATCCCACCTTGCTTGAATTGTATTTCTTCCGAAATATCCTTCATATTGTTGAAAATATATTGAGCAATATCAATTGCAATTGCTCTATCCGACATGAAAGGTGTATGAATCGCCTCTGTCAACATCCCTAATAAGCATATTTTTTGATCTGTCATCTTTGTAACAATATTAAATAATGCATTTTGAACGCAACCCATGAAAATATCTCCCGTCATATACCGTGTTGGTGGCATATATTTTAAAGGAGATTTTGGAAAAACCTCTCTAGATAACTGAGCTTGTGCAAGTTCTAATAAAAATCCATTCTTGACCGCTGGATCCATTTCAAATGCATGCCCAATGCCCATTTGTTCTTCAGGGATACCAGCCAATAACGCAAATTGTTCATTCATTAATTGAGATGTCAAAACCGTGTGAGCTTGTTCGATTGCATCAACAGTTTTTATGTAGTTATCTTCTCCAGTATTTATTATTATCCCCGAGTATCCATTAATCATGCGAGAAAAATGCTGGTCAATAATGGTTCTTTGCATATTGATATCTCTAAACAAAATTCCATACAAAGCATCATTTAGCATCACATCTAAACGCTCTAATGCTCCCATTGCAGCAATTTCGGGCATACATAGACCTGAACAATAATTACATAACCTGATATATCTTCCTAGATCTTCACCCGCTTCATCCAAAGCTTTTCGCATTAATCGGAAATTTTCTTGTGTTGCATAAGTCCCACCAAATCCTTGAGTTGTCGCACCAAAAGGGACGTAATCCATCAAACTTTGAC
>JAEOTN010000530.1 GCA_016839865.1 Promethearchaeota archaeon
CCGTATCGAGTACCATATCGTCCAGTTATTCCCACTTTCTTTGTTTTTGTCATGATTTCGTTCACTCACTGCTTGGGATGATAATGTGTACAAATGATAATTAAAAAATTTTGTCAATCAGTAGGTTTGATCTATTAAAGAAAAAAAGAAAAATCAGAGTTTTGGAACGTATTGTCGTAAATTAAGTTTGTTCCGCAATTCATTTACTTTTTCGACAGCGATCTTTGCATATTTTCCAATCTCTTCTTCGGTCCATGTAGCTTGACCAGCTTTTTGCATAGAAACTATTTGCCCTTTTTCATTAATTGCAAAGGATAGACGCCCATCTAACACTAACTCCTCATCTAGAACTGGATCTATGAAGATATAATCTTCAATCCTGCCGAATGTAATTGATAATGGGATTTGATTAATTGGAATTGGCATGAATCCTCCATCCCAGACAGCTTTTCCGTCTTCTACTTTTGCTGTTGGTATCTTTGCGGATAATAATGCTGCCATAGAAGCTATTGCACCCGTGTCAATTAGGTTTCCTGCATGGTTCATTACATACATATCTATAAACAATATGTAAACCAGTTCTCCTTCTTTAATGCATAATTTCTTATAATCGATACAATCTCCATGTCGGATACCACGATCTACGACACGTGCAACTTCCACAGCATTAATGCTGGGTGGACCGCTTTCAAACATAGGAGAGGCAAAAGGAATGAATTCAGTCATACATGTTGCTACTCCCTGATCAGGAGAATCCGAAAAAGGCGTTCCAACATCATATTTTATTCCTGTAATAACAAAACTATCCCCTAAATGCGCATACGCAGATCCTTCTGCCTTAGGGATAGTATTAACCTCGATCTTAACTTCCCGATAATCCAAAAATCCTCGTCCATCAACTCGTTTACCTTTCCTCAACAGATCTAACACATATTTTCTTTGAATTGTCGAAACTACTTGTGGGGTATCCATTATTTTTTCTCCTCCGGTTTTTTATCTTCCTTGGGTTTTTCTGTTGTCTTTGTTTCTTCTTTTTTGTCTTTTGGAGGTTTTTCTTCCTTTTTCTCTTCTGTCTCTGGTTGTTTCTCCGGTACCTTGTCTTCAAGTGGTTTCTTTTCCTCGGTTTTCTCTTCTGTTTTTGGCTTAAGTTTTTCGATTTTTTCGGTTTCTTTGATCGTTTCTTTCCGAACTGCATCAAATTTTTCCTTAATTGCTGCAGTTTGTATAGCAAAAATTTCTCGAGCACCTTTTTTAATTAATTTTATTGATTGTTCAAGCTCTTCAGGAGTCATCTCACCATCAAATTGGAGTAGTGTAAATTCTTCATCCACCATTCTAACCGCTGCTGGCACATCAGCACTTCCAGCTTTATCCTCTAAATCACCGCAATCTAGAATAATTTTATCATCAGCTTTTCCTGCTGCAACTCCTGCAACTAAGGACTTCATTGGTAAGCCTGCATCTGCTAAAGCAAGAGATGCTGCTGTCGTACTTGCACATCGTGTTCCTCCATCAGCAGCGACAATTTCTATAAATACTTCTATTGCTGAATTTGGATAAAGTTCTAAAAACAGTGTTGGAGATAAAGCATCTTCTATGATTTTAGAAATTTCCCTTTCTCTTCTGTTTGGTGCTGGGCTTTTCCTTTCATGTACGGAAAAGGTTGCCATTCGATAATGCACGCGTAGGATTCCCCGATCGGGGCGAGCTAGGTGCCTTGGGTGAACTTCTCGTGGTCCAAACACCCCAGCATAGATTTTGTTCTTCCCATGTTCTACATAGGCAGATCCATCAGCATTTGGCAATACACCTATCTTGCAAGTGAAATGTCGCAATTCATCTAGGGCTCGTCCATCGATACGTTTGCCATTTTTATCAATGAGTGTTTTTGGGTATTCTTCTGGTATTAATATAGTCATTTTAATCCTCGTTCTTTTTTCTGGTCTTGAATATAATACTGGATTCTATCTGTCAACCCAGTTGTATGAGCTTCCCGCTCAATTTTTCTAATTGCTTCAATACATAATTTCTCATGGTCGGGAGTAGATCCTCTAATCCACACCAATCCGTTCTTGGCGATAAACAATCTACACGTGGTGTGGTCTTTTAGTAATTTTATCATACTCCCTTTCTTCCCAATGATTCGCGGTATTTTTGGAACATCAATTTCCAAAATCGTTCCGTCTTTTATTTTCCCTAAAGATTCTCCAACCGTTGTTAATGTAGGATCACTGACTCGATCAACCGAGACAATCTTTGCAATTACCATATCTCCTAACCCATACATTTTCATAGCATCGGATTCCATTTCTCTTGAAGATCTCTTTCTTCCTCGTTCTGCACGTTTATCATAGACATCTATTGCATCTCTTGGACGTAAAATTCCGTTATCTTTTGCATTGATGTCAATACGCCATTTTACGCTAGTTACATCAACAATTTTCCCAATGACTTTATCTCCAATCTCGGGACGATATTTACCTCTTAAAGGCACGACATTAACGTGTTTTCCGCGAATTTCTTTTAGCCCAATGTAAATTGAGACTATTTTATTTCCTTGCCGAATTGCTCCTCTTCCTGGGATCATATTAGATTCTTCAGATAAAATTTCACCAGGAATGACAATCTCTCTTATATCTTGATTATTTTCTGTCATTCTACTCAATTACGACCGTTTTAGTATTTTTATTTGTACTCTTCCGTGAGTTAACTTGTTGATCTTTTCTAAAAATTCTGCTTCCATTCCTGCGGGTAAATCTATAATACCTACCCAAGCACCATCATTTTGCCATTCACTTTGCTTGATTTTTCCATACCGTTCGGTTACGTTATACGCCTTTGCAGCAAAACTTCCGGGAATTTTTAAAGCCATTTCCACATTCTCCATACGGATTGGGATAATTGCAGAAATTGCACTGATGACATCTTTTACTTGTTCTTCAGCATTTTTTATGATGTCAATGTTATATTTGGCTTCGGTGATTGCTTTTTCAATTCTTTGGGGTGGATGTGGTTTCTTTGTTTGAGGATTGATACAGTTTTTCGCTATGATCGCAACAATTTGACGCTTTTTCTTTTCAAAGTTCTCATCTCTTTGTTTTTTCGTCCATTGCCACTCAGTTTGAGGATCGAATAACAAATGATAAGCAACTTCCATTGCATCTGCAATTCCAAAGAGAAGTTCTAGATTTGCATCTGGTTGAACTTTACCGCGTTTCGCGTCTTCAAAAACAATAAATCCTTCGAAAATATTGCTAACATCGATTTCTGGAAGTTTTTTCAGATCTTCAAGTGTAAATTCTGCTTTTTCATCTTCCTCTTTCAATGAAGCAATATGGGCTTCAATATTTTTCTTAGCTTTCCATGCTTGTTCCGGCTCTACAATCATTTCTATATTCATATTTTGCTTGCGTAGTCGGGCAATTGCATATTTTCCTAAGTCGATTCTTTTTTCTCCCTTTAATCCAAAAGACATTTTTTTTTACCTTCTAACGTCTTCGATCATTATTGATTGAATATGAACAAAAGAAAAATAGGCAGATTAGATTCCTTTTAGTAATTTTTGTTTTTCTTCAGTGGATAATGTAATTAAATCCAAATTTTCCTTGCGTATATATGCTACTTCAAACAATTCTTCTGATAATTCAACTTCTGTAACTTGTTTGATAGTTTTCACTGCAAGCTTCAGCATATCCTCGAATTTCATGTTTTTCTTATAATTTTCTTCTAAAAAGGTTCGTGCATTTTGCTGTGCTTGACCTATTGCACATGAATAGTAGCCCCAAAAGGCTCCTGAAGGATCAGTCATAAAAATCTTGGGTTCACCCTTAGGGTCGATACCCCCGATTAAAAGGGACACTCCATAGGGTCTACGACCTCCAATTTGAGTGTATTGTTGTGCTTGATCACAAATTTCTCGAGTAACGTCCACAACGGAAATTTTCTCATCATAATTCAATATGTTTACTTGTGCTTGAATTCGTGCTTGATCAATTAAAGCACGTGCGTCTGCAGTTAACCCCGCAATAGCCGCACCAATATGACCATCAATCTTAAAAATTTTTTCCGATCCTAAGCGCTCTTGAAGAGGATTGCTGCCTCTTTTTTCTACGGCAAAAATTACCGAATCCGCATTGCGCAAAGCTATTGCGGTCGTTCCTCTCCTAACTGCTTCAATGGCGTATTCCACTTGAAATAATCTACCATCTGGTGAAAACATAGAAACTGACTGGTCGTAACCATTTCCCGTTCTAGAAAACATGTTTTTTACTCCGTTTACTCCGTATAAGTTATCCTAATCTGCTCAGTATAAATTTCTAACGCTTTAATTTAATTCGTTCTTTTACTCAATAACGATCTGTAATTCACTTCGTTAAGCTAGAGGAATAAAGTAAGCTAAAAAAAGTTATTCCTTTGTCCCCCACACTAGTTTATTTAATTCAATAGAAGAAATTA
>JAEOTN010000078.1 GCA_016839865.1 Promethearchaeota archaeon
GACCAGATTTGAAAAAGAGGTATGCGCTATTTTCTGAATGAAGAAACTAATTAGAAAGGAAATTAGGAGTGAATGCATTTATATAGACCTTTGGCCTTATATTACTTGGAGGTAAAGAAAGCCAACAAAAGAAAAAGAAATATAACAGACAATAATCAAATATTTGAAATGATTTCCTGCAAATCTAAAGGAAAATCAAAAATACAGAGCAAAGAGCAATTCTCTATGAATATTTTTCTATATTCGTATCCGTTCCGTCTCAGATATCGATCGAATTCAACCAATCGCGTTTCTCTCAGCTAATAGCTGTAAAATCTCAAATTGAGGAGAAAAAATCTGTGGATGTAGTCTAGCCTCCTTAATTTCTATCCATTTGACCTTGGAAAGTACTTCTTTGGCACATCCCATTTGTTTGAGTTAATTTGCAGAAAGAAATCGGTGAGGGAAGAAAGATTTTTGAATTGTATGTGAAGAAATATTGAAAAATTGTGTCATCTCAACATAAGGAGTATAGAGGTGAGAGAACTGAATAAGACACTGGACTCGGTTAATTTTTCTCTTTCACGGGTAAAATTCCTCGTGCTGTATTTAACAATACTAATAGGATCACAAGTTTTGACAATATTCGCTGCAATTGAAGCAGATGAAGTTGACACACTATTTACAGATTTTAATACATATTTTGTTATTCTTGCGTTTCTTTTTGTCCTTTTAGCGTATATAGTGATTACCCGAATAATTTGGAACACCATAGGGGTGTCAGATACAAGGCAAACAAATGGTAAAAGTGAGCTGAAGATGAAAGGATTGTTTGTTGATTCGGAAGCATTCATCTCTTATCAGCAGGAATTACACCGAAAACTCAGAACACGATTTAAAATATATTTTTTACTTATAATGATCATATGGAGTGGCCCAACATACCTGCAAATGATTTTACTGTCAGATACATTCAAAACAGTGCCGACATGGGATTTTTATAGCTTTCAAGGTCCAATAAATACAATACTAGCACTTTCGGGACCAATTTCTTGGGATTTTTTCTTTGCATTCATCCTTTATACAATTATATTGAGTTTGAAATTTTTGATTTCGATATCCAATGTTGTGAAGACACCTAAAGTTCTTGCATTATCAGAATGGTATTCTCCAAGAGAAGACTTAGAAAAAAGACGATCAACATTGTCTTTAAGCCGATTACGTCAAGAAGCAACGATAATTCCATCTATAACTCTTAAATTTTCATTATTAGGGGTCGTGAGTTTACTAATTTTCAATACTGCTGTTTTCATCATGATTAATAGTCCTGTGTTTACGGAATTGCGAAATGCTCCTGGAGCTGAAGGAGAATGGGTTCGAATCAGTCAATTTTTCCTTTTGATCACAATTTTGGTAATTAACATTGTCAGTATCATTACGATCCTCTTCATTTTTCTCTATCCGCAATGGTCTTTGAGAAATTTTATTAAAAACGAAAAAATCAAGCGGATTAAAATGTTAGATGAACGATATGAACAAAAACGCTCAGAACTATTATCTCAGGTTTTCAGTAATCAATCTATGAACACTCAGGTAGACGATCTTCAGGTAATGCATTTCTTGATCCAAGAATTGAGAGAAATCCATAATTGGCCTTTTAATTATCAGCAAGCTGTTACTTTGGGGGGGTCACTGGCTTTTCCTGTGATATCCTACCTAGTCTCCTTTGTAAGTTACATCTTTTAGGATAGAAGATTAACTTCCAAAGCTTGTTAGATGAATTAGAAATTCACTTTGTATTCCCAAGGGAGAACGAGTAATAAGTTAATAACTATTAGATAGATTTCATCCAATTAAATCAAATGTTTATTCCCAATATGAACACATTCTAACCCAGCGTCTTTAGCAGCCTGATAACACTCCTCAACTTGTATTCTAGGGGTAATAGGAAGATCAGATAAAAAAAGAGCAGGAAAAAATGCAAGGAGGGAATAGGGAATTGTAGGGTCGAGATCAGCAATAAATTCCGCAATTTTTGTCACTTCAATGCTATTAATGTAACCGGGGATAAGTAATGTTGTAGCTGCTAAGACAGGTTCAGATCTTTGGTGATAAAAACGTTGGTAACACTGTTTAAAGTTTTTAAAGGATTGTTTGATCGATACACCACTGAAAAGATATCCTAATGAAGGAGTAATAAATTTTAAATCGAATTTTGCATTCCCTCCACTGAGTAAGGAAATTTTAACTGCCTCTGAGACTAATTTTGGGTTACCCGCTCCATTCCATTCCCAACAAATTCTTAAAATTTGGTTTTCACGATTTTCTGAACTCAGATTAATTTTTCTGTCTTCAATGGCCTTTCTGGAAGCTCGAATTGCCCACGCTAATTGAGGTTCTGGTGAACCTCCAAACCAACAAATACAACTGGTTCTTGATTTTCCGGTTTTTAAGAGAAATTTATCAAAGGTGTACTTCTCAGCAGTTTCTAACTCTTTATGTGAGGGATTTTGACAGCCAAGACAATCAAAATTACAGCCATACAGAAAAGAAGCGAGATTATAATACCCATGCTCCGGTCCTTTGGTGTAAGAAAACTCTGGATAACCAGAATCTGTTCCAGCAGGGCAAAACCAAGTATTACAGCAATTGGTAGGTAAAGGGTCATAATAGGTTTGGAGAAAAGCCTGATTCTTCCCCCCTCTTGACACCAACCGCCCATTCTCATTTGTCCAAACTCCACAAAATCCTTTTCCTCCATTCGGAATCTGACACCGATTTGCACAATAAATACATTGTTTACCTGTGTCATCACGAGGAATTTCCAATGGTAGATTCCAGTGTGTTCGGGTTGTACGTCTTATCTTACGACCGATCTTTTTTGACTCAAAGGGCCGGGTACGAGCACATTCCGGACAAATCTGAAGTTGGTCGGATATGATCGGTGTGGTGGCGCCACAGAGC
>JAEOTN010000531.1 GCA_016839865.1 Promethearchaeota archaeon
ATCAGTTCAATAGATTGTTCATAATATGTGAGTGCTTCTGCATAATTTTTCTTCTTATACAAGGAATCCCCGAGTGAATTAGCATCTTCGCCCCAAGCATTCAAAGTTTTAATAGCAAGCCTGTTTTCCATCAATTCTTCAAAAATTGCATACGCTTTTTCAAATTCTTTTTCTTCCAATAATTTCTTTCCTTCTTCTACTGACATGTGTTTTTTCCTTTTATCAATTCTTAAGATAGAACATACAGAAATAGACTAAAAAATGTGATGTAGGTCACGTGTTGCGATTTTAATAATCAACGCAAATTATTAAAGAAGGGAATAGTTATTTGGTACAAACTCTCGTATAAGGTACACTCGATGGCAGAAGAAGATTTCATGGTTAGAAGGGGTCAACTCTCAGAATCATTAGCAGACCAACATCTCACCTCAATGGAGTACGATAAATCAAAGAAATTCTACGAAGAAGCATATAAATACTTCAAAAAAGGCGGTTACCTTGATCACGCTAATCGCGTTAAGAAAAAATATGCTAAATGTGTCCAAAAAATTAATGGAAAATAACAACATTTTCAGTCGTTTTTTCGAATAAACAGAATAGCATCTAATTCTACAATTGTTTCAACAATATGATGTAAAAAAGGGAAATAGATAGTATTTATTAATTATCAACAGCGATTTTCAGCATCATTTCTGCTGCATTGTCGTTTAGATGAGGATATTCCTCATTATTTTCTGCGCATGTTTGGAAATATTGCTTAACAGTAATTTTCCTTTTTGCGAAAAACTCTTCAACTTTTTCTTGTATGTCGGTGATGAATTTCTCTTTATCATCATCAGGAATTAAATCGTATTTATTGAAGGCAACATAGATTTCCTTAGGGAAATATCGCACATCATTGAAAAATTCAAATTGTTCTTCAATTGGACGATCGCAGGCAAAAACAGCTACAATTTGTTTGGCAATTCTACTTATTGTAATTATACCCATCCGAACTACGGCTCGAGAACGATCTCCGCCGGGAGCAAATAAAGTATGATTTTTACCTGTATCATTTTCTTTGAAAATTACTCGATTTGGGTGGATAGTTTTCGTTTCTTTATCCGATGCATCTGGATTTAAAACAGCTTCTCCAGAAAAATCGTGTTTAATCACTGTGCAAGATTTACCATTGTTCACTGTATCTATCTTATTTTTCTTCACATACAATACAAACAATCGTAAGAGTGTAGTTTTACCTACGCTTACAGCCCCAAGTAATCCTATATTTACCATGGTGAACCCTCCTAATCAATATCCTCCATTTGAAGTAATTTATTTAGCAAGGATTCGTAATCTGGTATCAAGAATTGCTCTAGCATACTTGCATTATGACTATGGATTAATCCCACAAATAAGTCTTTCAAATTCTCTGCTTTTTTGATATATTTTACAAGATTTTTGCTAGAAGGTACATTCTTGAACTCACTTGGACGTTTACCAAATCCAAATTTCGCACTTAGGGGTAACACATTGAAAAATGCAAAACATGTATATCCTTCATACGAGAAGAAACAGAAGAAGCGGGATTTAAGATTAGTTACAATTTTTGACAGGTGGACTGAAGGATATAATTCACCTAAAACTAATTCTTCATCCTGTTTTATTACATAATATGGTGAAATGGGTGATTTTAAATTCCCTGGAAACATTTCTTGAGGTGGAAGACTCACGAAAGGTAATTTTTCTTCAATGATAATCCATAAATCCTCCCGATCTTGTTCCATAAGGATTTTTTTAATCTCATCATAAGCAAAGAAGAAATCAACTTGGAAACTCACTAGACTGCCTAAATAAACTGATAAACATGCAAATGTTGCATCTAGTAAGGGTTTCTTTTTACTTGTCGCACTAGGTTTTGCCATTCCTCTCCAATCACGAATTGCTGAATATGCATATCCTTTCGTTTCAAAGAAATTTCCAGAAAGGAGCATAAATGAAAGTCCAGGAGACTCTGCACCTAAAAGCTCTCGTGCTTTATCCAATAATGCGTGCTCTACGTCATCATCATTGAAGGAACTATGAGGTTGTGGTAAAATTAACCATTTTTTGGTAGTTTTTTTCGTGGTCAAACCAGTTCACCCTATTCTGACTGTGTTTTTTAGTTATTTAAAGGAATATAAATCGTAATACTTAAACTGTAT
This sequence comes from Promethearchaeota archaeon, assembly GCA_016839865.1. Next base: position 2,184 of record JAEOTN010000531.1, read on the forward strand.
CATACAAGAAGAAAGTATGCTCAGATCTGGTCTAGTAAATTCCGAAAGACCTTGTGCACTTCATCTAAGTTTTCTATTTTGTAGAGATTGTTAATGATTATTTTTGTAATCATTCCTAAATCATTTTGCTTATCCACTACTACTTCCATATCCGGTTCTGTATCATTTAAAGGCATCAAAGGTACAATAACATTTTCCACAAAGATTGTACTCTCTTTTTTTAAATGTAAATCCTCAGGATAAGGAAAAAATACTTCCAGTTTTTTCCCATCGTATTTCATTTTAACTAATGGACGGTTTGGGTCTGTTAGGGAATGGATTATTCGAGTCGATTCCACATTTTGAATCGATTCTTCTTTCATCTGACTCAAGAAAGTTTCAGCATCCATAATATTGTTAATACCGATGAGTTTGTCAATTTCTTTCATCCGTTTTTCAAGTGTTCTGATTTCTTCTTGAAGATATTCAATTTTTTCATATTTTTTTTCAACCATTTGAAAATATTCTTCCTTGATTTCTATGAGTTTTGTGATTAATTTCTTATTATCGAAAGACATTCAATGCCATCCCTTTGCTGATCATTGTAATTAAATTGGATATTAAATAGAATAGAGACATAGATTTATTTTCATTTTATTAAGATTTTAACAATAATTAACGAGGAGACTCATATGGGAAGTGCAGTTGAAGACAAATATAAGAAATTCTTGAAAGAAGCAACTAAAGGAGATAATCAGAAAGTCATAATAACCGTTCGTACTATACGAAAGAAACTCCTTGATATGAAACTCAAGGAAGAAAAAGCAGGTAATTTCATCATACGTGTTCACACAGACGATGATAAAGCACCAACATGGTATGTTCATGCTTATGCAATTCCATTTGCCAATCTTGGTATTGAGAAAATCAAAAACAAGGAAAAAACTGCAGAAAAGCTTACATTTCAAACTGCAATTCCAAATACTGATACAAAAGCGTTCTTGAAGAAAATTGTTAAAGATTTTGGAGAAATCAAAGTTGACGGTAGGAAGAGAAACAATTTTCGAACTGAAAATTTCAAGAAACAAAAAGATCACTTCAAAGTGAAAATGAAATCGTTCTAATAAAGATATAAATAAGTTATTTTTGATGAATTGAATTGCTTATTTGAAGCGTTGTAAGGAATCTTACATCATTTCAATAGCGAGTTTCATGTCATCTTGGGTAATTTTCTTTCTCTTGGAGTGTTTCGCAAGTTTTAATGCAGAATTGGTAAGGTTCTTTGCACGTTCCTCAAGGTAGAAAAGTAATTGTTCTACTGCGTCACGTGATACGATTTCAGCACCCGCTTTCTTCATTAATTCACGAAGTGGGCTCCAAGCAAATACTCTACGTCTTTTTGCCATTTTTATATTCCTCCGATTAAGCTTAACGCTTAGGAAAAGGTATAACCTTTTTTAATGTAAAAAAGGCTATTAAGAAACTAAGGGATATTCTGTTATTTAAATGTTTTTATGAATTCGGTAAAATTTACGGCTCGAATTCTGAAAAAACTGCTCATATTTTGTCGGTTGTGGGAAAAAGTCGATGGTTTCTAACATAGATAAAAACAATTTTAAGAGGTCAATTACTAGGTTTTAATCAAAATTTTATATGAAAAGGATGATATTGAAAAGGAGATTATTAATGTCCTGACTTATTGTGTATGATTTTGACGGGATGGTAAATTTTAATACTTTTTTGAAAACCAGAATTTGAGAATATATCAGCCAAAACGTGGGCAAATTTCACGCTTTCCAATATACGGCAGATTTTTTTTTATACAAAAAAAATTATTTCAGACGATGATTCTTTAGGTGAAATTATTCTGTAAAGAACTTCGCCGTTTCAAGTATTTTATAAGATTTATTTATTCGATCTACAGAAATAACGCCCCGTAATTCCATTGCATTTAAAAGTTCCATGATTTCTTCTGGTGTTTTGCCTAATTCATCTTGTAGCCCATGTATGTCGCCTTCATAGTTACATACTTGACTTACTATTTGAAATAACGATTGTTTTACCAAAGCGGCTAGTTCATCAATTGGGACTTTGATGTTTTCCCCAGTTAATCCACTAATTTTGAATATGATGGAATGTGCTCCCA
>JAEOTN010000532.1 GCA_016839865.1 Promethearchaeota archaeon
AGTGGAGACAATAATGGTATACACATTAACGATGATTTTGCAGTACAAATGAGGCTTAAGGGAGTAATCGCACATGGACTTTATTCGTTTGGAATGGTTACTCGCGCATTAGGAGAAATTGGCGAGGTGGTTAAAATTACTGGTCAAATGAGAGGGATGGTTCGCCCTGGGGATGATTGGATTATTACTTTAACGGTGAAATCGATAGAAGGGGATTTAGTTGAATTTGATTTCGTTGAACAATCAAAAACTCCAATCCGGATCGAAAAAGATGGAGAAATTATAACAGCATACGAAGCTCATGAACGTGAATGGGTCACCGAGAAAGATATTGCGAGAGATTTAATCAAAACTGAAGAAGTCGCAGAGGGTACACTATATTATCGGCTGAGAACCGCAATCCCAGGTTCTGCTACCGTACGAATGGTTAATGGGCAATAATTCATATCCTTTTTTCAATCATAATCTAATTTTTTATTAATCTTCACATCCTCAATACGATCTAGAATACAATAGGTGAAGCATATGGAATATCGTTTTGAGCAACTTAACACTGATGTTTGTAAGTCATACCTCCTGTATGAAGAATCCTCCAAAGAGGCAGCAATTTTTGATCCAAAGATAAATTATTTGACTGCATATTTGGACCTATTAAAACAAAGAAACCTAACACTTAAATGGATTTTCGAAACCCATACTCATGCAGATCATATTTCTGGAGCACCAGCACTTAAAGATGCAACAGGTGCGGATATATACATGCACGAGAAAGCACCAGCTCCAATTAAATGTGTGAATAAGCGTGTATATGAGGGGGAAGAAATCATGGTAGGTAAAATCCCCGTGAAGATTTACTCAACTCCTGGTCACACTAAAGACTCTCTTAGTTATTATTTACCCGGAAAACTCCTAACAGGAGATGTTTTATTCCTTGATGATGGAGGAGCAGCACGAACAGACCTTCCCGGTGGGGACCCTGGTGAACAATGGGAAAGTCATCAAAAAATCAAAGAATTACCAGATGCCACAATCATTTATCCAGGTCATGACTATCGTGATCGAACACCTTCTAGCTTAAAAGAACAAAAGAAGAACAATCCATTCCTGCAATATGAATCCAAGCAAGAATACATTGATTTTCTCAACGATTTAAAACTGGGTCCTGCTGAATGGATGAAAAGTGTAATAGGCGCTAATGCTAAATGCACTAGAGATCCCGATGCAGCATTTATTCCTGAAGAAGAAGCATCACGTGCTTGCGAGGTGAAAGGCACGCTTCCAGCAGGCATTGCAGCATTATCGGTCGAATATACTGATGTTGACACAGTTAAGGCACGCTTAGATACGGGAGAAAAACTTGTCATTGTAGATGTGCGGGATAAGGAGGATTACGGACTGAAAGGCAAGATAGAAGGATCAATCAACATTCCAATTACTGATGTGAATGCATCCTTAGAAAAATTGGATAAATTCAAGGATCGAGAAGTTATCTTTCTCTGTACAAAAGGAAAAAGATCTGGAACCGCAGCTCAATTGGCAAAACATGCGGGTTTTAAGAAGCCAATCGTAATGAAGGGCGGAATGTCTGTTTGGAATGAAAAATTTGGAAAAAAATAGTACAATAAAATGATATTTCTTCTTTTATAATCTATCCCAAGCTCGATGAACACCTTTACTAGTCATTTCGATGACTGGTTTCATTTCATCCAACGGAGCTAAACCCACTTCGGGTCCGATTTTCATAATGGAGGTATGACCGATCATAACTTTACCATCTTCCTCAAATACTACAAAACTACACGGAAACAGCATTCCCATCTTCCAAGATACATCTAAGGCTCCTTTAGCAAATTCTGGTCCACATGCCATAATCGTTGTGTAACGAGGGTAGTCAATCCCCAATTTCTTCTTGAAAATTAAAGATATTTCTTTGGTTAGCATGTGGGAGAATCCTTCTTCCTGAATAACTTTCTCTACATGCGCGACAGTTTCATCAAAACTTCTACTTGATTCTTTTTTTAGAAAATCAACCATATCATTCACTTATACTATGTTTACTCTTCCACCTATTTGAGAAAATCCGTTATTTTTCATTACTCAATTTGAGAAATTGGTTATTTAGGCTTCATGTTGCACATAAACATTTGCGCGATAAAATTCCATCCAGAGATATTTCTCTTCAGGTTTTAAATCCCGATGAATTTTTCCCGCAGTTCCTTCGGGCATGCGATATGTTGGTCGTGCAAATGTGTGAAGCCATTCATTAGGATATAAGTTAAAAGGTCCTATTCTTTCTAACATTGTTCTATCTCCTAATGGAATTTCCCTAATGTAGTTCATTTCAGCTTCATGCCCAGCAAAAAACTGTATAGGAGTATTTGATCTAAGTTCAAAATCGATGTAAAACGCAGTGAGTTTTTTAAACTCACTAAGTACAATAACGCTTGCTCGTGGATATTGCTGAAAGTTCCAGATTGTACCACTTTCCGTACTGCTGGTTTTTCTTTCTTTGGGTGGAACTCCTTTATAGTAACGATAGAAATACACACGTTCATTTCCCGGTTCCAAAATATCTTCTTTTAAGCGAGTACCGATCCCCCAGGCAATATGGCAATTGAATGCATAAAACCTACCTGTTTCATAGGGTGGTTCGTCTCTATTTCCTATGTAACATGGTTTTACAGGAGTTAATTCACAATAGAATTCAAGACTCAAAGATTCAATCCCTCATACACTAAATTTGTGTACTCAATCCACTTAAATCG
>JAEOTN010000533.1 GCA_016839865.1 Promethearchaeota archaeon
AGATGTAGATTTATTTAGCAGTAACACCGTAATATCTAACATTTTAACAAGATGTTTAACAATTACTTTTTCATGATTAAATAAAGAAATATATAAGTTTCCACAAAAATCATAGTAAAGTACGTAATTTCTTTATTATTCATAGCAAAAAAAAAATATTTATAGGAAAAGAAACATACAAAAATATTATGCCCTCAAAAATGGGAGGGATCGTAAATGGAGAAAAACTTGTTACGAACACAGTTCAAGATCGATCTCAGCTCCTTGATTCTCTAGCAGTGTTTTGCGGTGGATTAAGTCATAATCTAAATAATGTTTTGACCTCAATTCTTGGAAATATTGACATAATGATTCTGGACATGGAAGATAATCAAAATATCTCAATCTATCAAGACTACCTAACAACCATCAGAAATTCTGCTTTACTTATTAGTAATTTGACCATTCAAATAATGGATTATGTAAAAGGGCTAAAATCCAAGGAAGCTTCAAACCACCTATGTAATATTGGTAAACTACAATCAGAACCGTTTCATTTTTCTATTCGAAAATGCGAAAATATTGAATCTTTTGTGACCTTTTCAAACATATTGGCACACCGATTCAACAATGCATTAATGACTATCCTCGGAAATGTCGAAATATTGTGTTTAGAAATGAAAAGAAATAATGATTTATCGAAATATGATTTTTTTGTGGATGAAATGAAAAAAGTATCTTTACAAGCGCGAGAAATAACATTTCAAATGCTAAATTTAGTGAAAGAGCATCAACCTAATAAAAAAACAATCAAAATTGTGGATTTACTTAAAAATCATTCCAAATTTTTCACTTCAGGAAAGCATATTACATTTGAATTTGAACATGAAGACAATACTCCATTTATATCAGTTGATATTGACCAGTTACTCCAGGTATATGATAATATTTTGATTAATTCCATTCAGGCAATGCCAAATGGTGGAAAAATTAGTACAAAAGTCAAAATTTATGAAAAAATTGAAGTACACTTTTCTACTTCATTACGGGGATCCTTCATAGAGATATCAGTTCAAGATGAAGGAGAGGGTATTCCTGAAGAAAATAAGGAGTCTATATTCACACCGTTTTTCACAACAAAATGTGATGGAAATGGCTTGGGACTAGCAATGTGTAATCAAATCGTAAAGAATCATGGAGGTTTAATATCATTTGATTCAATTCCAGGAAACGGGACAAATTTCTCTATTTTTTTACCAATAGCTAGTAACAATAACGAAGTGAAAACTGAATCAGTCTCTTCATTGAATGTGATACCAATTATTCCATACACACAAGGAAAAATTTTAGTCATGGACGATGATTTATCGATTCAGTCTATTTTAAAGAAAATTTTAGAAAAAATGAATTTCATAGTAGAAACTTGCTCAGACGGAGAAGAAGCTATAAAAATTTTGCATGCTCATTCCAATCATGGAACACCGTTTGATGCCATTATATTGGATTTAACAATCCCAGGAAAAATGGGGGGAAAAGAAGTTAATGCAATCATTAAACACGATTTCCCTGAAATCAAATCATTAATAACAAGTGGAAATTCGACAAATACTGTTCTATCTAATTATATTGATTATGGATTCGCGGGTGTATTACATAAGCCTTATACTATACAAGATTTACAAAATGAGTTACAGAAATTGGACCTCTTTAGAATATAAATCCTAAATACTTTTTTTCAATAAAACTATTCAAAATTTTATAAAAAATAACAATTAAACAAAAAAACATATCATTATTATTGAATAATATGGCAGTTCTTAAATTAACACCTGAAATGAAGGAATATGAAAAAGAAACCGGAAAAAAAGCCATCTGGAGGGGTGAAATCACTGAGAGCTTCAAGAAATGGCAACGAGGAGAGGAAGTTTACGGTATTGATAAAAAAGGTGTTGGCGTTTTAGTCTCGGAGGAGATTAAAAATAGATGGGAAGAATTTGTTGATCATAATGAAATCTCTACAATATCAAAATTAATACGTAAATCGGTGGATTTCTACATCGATGTTCACACCAAACAAAAAATAATAAAGGATATCAACAAAATCTATCATGATTTAAATGAACCACTGACGATAATTCAAGGGTTTTCACGTTTGATTTTGGAGAATTATGAGAATATAGATGCTAAAGTAATTGAAAAAATAGAAGAAATCCATTCACAAAGTGTTTTCCTAGAAAAAAAATTGCATGAATTAGTTACTCAATCAGAATCTGGTGTTTCGACCTATGATGTTTTGATTGTTGAAGACAATAACACGACAATAAAGGTTCTGGAAGAAGTTTTGGAAGACAAAAATCTCACATGTAAAGGAATTAACCAAGGTATCAAAACATTCGAAGAATTAGCTAGAAATACTCCCAAAATTATATTAATTGATATTATTCTACCTGATATCAATGGGTATGAGCTTTGCAAGAAAATCAAAGAGTCAGATACTACAAAAAATATCCCTGTTTTCTTTATAACCGCTGTTCCAGAAACTGAGGTCATTAAAAAAATGAAGGAAACTGGAGCAGATGGCTATTTCTTAAAACCGTTTAAATTCGAAGAGTTTAAAATTTTAAAAAAGTATGTAGACAATAGTGAATCTAAATCTCACACTAAGGGAATGGTAACTTGAAATATCGAACCCATATTTCTACCGGGGGATTCGACCCAAATCTCTCCTCCATGGTTCTCAATTAATTTTTTACATACATACAATCCAATTCCTGATCCTTCAGTATCTATGTCTAATCCTACCCCATAACGCTCCAATTTACCGAATTTTGTAAATACACGTTTTTTTTCTTCTTTGGTAAAGCCCACTCCAGTATCAGTAATAATGATCTCAAACAAGTCATTGGTTTCATTTTGATTGTATTGAATGGAAATTTTTCCTCCCGGAGGAGTATTTTTTATTCCATTTATTAAAAGGTGAGATATAACTTGTTCAATACCAGTTTTGTCTAAACTTATTTTGCAGTCGGTTTTCTCGTGATAAATTAGCACTCGTCGTTTTTTTGCAAATACTTTTACTTTTGACAGTACGGAATCTACGATATCTTTAAAACATACATTAGATTTCTGTAACTTAGGAGCACCGTTTTCCAGTTGGGCAATTTGAATAAATCCATTGATAAGCTCTTCTAAAGAATTCCCTCCATTATTTATAATTTCAAGCAACTCCTTGACAGTATCATCGAATTTATAGTGATACTTTTGTAGCAAAATTGAGGATGCATTTGATATAGAAATTAGAGGTGTCTTCAGCTCATGTGAAGTTCGTATTATCAGCTCATTCCTTAACTCATCGAGTTCTTTTAATTTCTTGTTCTCTTGTTTTATCATAAGCTCTATTTGTTTCTGAGGTGTTACATCTCGCACTACTTCAATAATAGTTTTCTTTCCGTTTGAAATAAATCCTGGAGTGGAATGAATCTCAAGATAAATTTCTTTATTATCCTTGTCAAGGGCTTTTACTTCATACCTTCTTGTTCCATTCTGTTCCTTACCAGATTCATTAAAAGAAGGAGATAAAGGATGGGTAGATTTCCGTTTTAGAAATTCTTCATATCTAGAACTGGCGTCTGGTCCTATTCGTTTAGATAACTCAATTGCTTTTTTATTCTTATAAATTATCTCATTTTCTTCTGAAACAGCAACAATTGCATCTTGCACATTTTCGAGGATGAAACTCATAGTTCTCTCGGATTCTTCTACTCGCTTTTCCGCTACTTTCTCGTTGGTGAAATTTTTCACAACGGTAATTACACTCTCAACTTCATTTCCAGTTTTCATTGGAATCCGTCGAACTTCAGCAATAAATGGTTGATTTTTGACCATGACGTCATAATGTGAAAGAGCTACTTTACCGGTATGAAAAACATTTTCAATATCAGGGAATATATTCGATGTTGGAAATTTTGACAGTAACGCAAAGAAATTTTCTTCTGTTATCTCCTTATCTAAAAATGATTGCATTTCATTCCTCAAAGAATCATTAAAGAAAGTTACTACATTATTTTTATTTACAACATAAATGTAATCCGTTAAATTATTCAGAATACTGAGGTATTTTTGTTCGGATTCCCATAACTGCAATTTAGCATTTTCGCTCTCTGTTTTATCAACAAACATTACCAAAAGTGCGCTGGTTCCCTTAATTTTGATTTTATTTGCGTGCATTTCCAGCCATTTAATTTGACCGAACCTGTCTTGTATTTGAAAATGGAATTCTCGTAATTTATAACTGGGTTTGCTTGTAAATGAATGCTTTATTTTTTCTTTAACCAGTGTGTCGTTATAGATAAGACTCACAATTCCTATCTTTTTAATTTCTTCAGCAGAATACCCAAGGATGTGTGCACTTGCTTCATTCACATAAACAATTTGCTGAGCTTCAGTAATAATAAGGATCCCAACTAACGATTGATCAGCAATAATCCTGAATTTTTCTTCTGATTCTCTTAATTTTTCTTCCGATCGTTTTCGCTGGTTAATATCTCTCAATACCATAAAAATATTTGAATTTTCATCATCAGTTAACATTCTCCTAGCTTTAACTTCCATCCAATCGAAATTACCGTTTTTATCCACAACTCGAATCTCACCGCGTGACTCCCCTTTTTTTTTCATATTTTCTACCATTTGAAAAAACGCGTCATGGTCTTCTGGGTGAGTAAAATAGTTCGCATTCATACCAATTATTTCTTCTCTCGTGTAGGTCGTCCTTTGATTTATGTACAGTAGATCTAAGTTTTTATCCAAAACTACAATAAGATCATCAACATTTTCTATAATTATTCTGTATTTGTCTTCCCAATCATCCAGTTCTTGTACCTTTGTTTTGTATTGCTTTTTTAAGGAAGAAACTTCTTTCTGTAGATTCAATTTTAACTCTAATTGTTCTTGTTCCTTCTTTTTGATATCATCAATATCTACCAAAATAAGATGATTAGCAACTAGATCACCCGACTTGTTTATAACCGGGCTACTAGTTAATCTAATCCAATTCATGTAACCATTTTTTTTCTTGATTTGGATTTCTTCACAATTGATAGAAATTGACTTCTCAGATTGGTCAGATAAATTTTGGATCCTATATCCCACTTGCTTTGTGGATATGAAAAGATGTGAGAAATTCATGTGGATCAATTCTTCTCTTGTGTATCCTAACAATTCTTCTGTTGCTTTGTTACAGTCACAGATTTTATTATCAGGATTTAAATAAATACATGAAATTTTTGTATTTTCTCGTAAGAATTCAAATTTTTTTGGTATCATCATTCAATTTCCTAAATTTATACCTAGATGGCTTATCCTCAACAGAGAATATTATATAAATTTAAGGACAAATAATAAAGAAAATTCGACTCAATTCTCTTTTCCCTCCGCGAGACAAAAGAGCTATATAGTGAAACTTTTTTCAATGAGGAATTGCAAATTTATCCATTTAGTATTATCCATGTGAGTTTCTTCTATATTACTAATTAGCTTTTGATAATTCCTATCGAATTTTTCTACCAAAGTATTCAAGCACCTACTGAAAAGAGATAGATCATCTTTTACAATCAGAACAAAAATCACATCTTTGGTACTATTGGTTTCGAACATAATCTTGTTGTCACCATGATCAATTGTTTTGATGTGTTTGTCCCCTTGAATAATGCTTTTCAACATATTTAGAGTTCCTATGATACCGCCAGTGACCAATGATGGATCATATTTACTCTTGTCATCTCCGAAAGAGTGCACGTGAAGAGGAATCCCAGATTTATAAATTATATACATCTTATCAAGAAGATCTCTCCAATTTGAAAGAGGTAGAACAAGCTTAACGTCTTTAGATGCCTTTTTCTCCATGGATTCAGAAATTATGAGATCTCCTTTGTGCAATTTTGCGATTTTTGAAAAAATCCGAATTTCTTCAAGATCAGTAAGATTGTAATTGTTATTTCCTAATATTTTAAACGCTATTTCTGCATTATTACCTGATTCAGCTATTGCTATTTGAATCTGCTTGGTTGAGAAGGAAGTATCTCCTAATTTTGACAGAAGTTGCTTTATTATCTGTTTCAAGCGAATTCCATCGATATTCGAGTATAACTCCTTTGGACTCTCAATTTCAATCTTGAAAGACTGATTATCTAATTCAATGAGAATTTCATCTTTCAAATTCTGCATTAAATCATTCAAACTAGCTATTTCACAATCTATGTTCAAAGTAACTTTGTCTAAATTAGCTATATCGATAATTTTGTTAAGCATGTCGAAGATTTTTTTACTGCCCTGTTTAATTAAACGCAAATATTCTCTATTTTCCCCACTTGTAGAATTTAGCAGTATATTCGTGCTTTCGATAACAAGATCTAAAGGACTCTTCAAGTCTTCGGTAGTTTGCTTCATTAACTGGTTTTTTACTTCATTAAGTTCCCGTAGTTTACGATTTTCTCTTTTTACAATTCCTTCCACGAGTTTTCGCTCAGTAATATCTTGAAGGATGATTTGAACGAATTTTTCCATTCCATTCTTAATTGGAGATAAAAATATTTCCACCCAAGCTTTTTGACCATTCGAATTCACAAATTCGATTTCGAGAATCTCGTTCAAATCAAAATTTACAATGTTTGAAACTAATTCATTCACATAATCCAGTCTCAAATCAGAATTTGGAAATAGCTGGAAAAAGTCTTTTGTAACCAGACTTGCTTTCTTTTCACTAGTATAGATTTCTGCATTGATATTACAATCATTAATGGTATTATTCGGATTTATTATGAATATAGGATGAGGGAAATTTTCATATAGTTTTTTGAATTTTTGTACGGAATAATGTAGATATTGTTCATATTCATTCTTTTTCGTCACATCTTGAAAAATCTCAATCACCAAAGGTTCCCCATTTGAATCGATAATCGAAGACTGTGTATTTATGTAAGACGACCTCTTTTCTGGCTCAGAGTATTCCACAGAAATCTCCTTAATTAGTTCAAAATTGGATTTGTCCAGAATTTTTAAAAATGAGCAATCTTCACAGATTTTATCATTATTAAGTAAAACTTCGTAACATTTCTTTCCCAATTGATTCTTTCCGAAGATTTCTTCTGCTTTTTTATTCAAATATCGGATTTTGAAGTTGTTTGAAATCACAACCACTGAATCATTAATCATAGAGAATATTGTTTCTATCTGTTTTTCAGATAGGTTATTTTGAAAGGGTAATGATTTTTGCATATGTTTTCCTCCATTTTCAGAGTGCTGAATCAATAATCAATTTGTTTAGCCGTTTCGATAAATCTTTTAAGTATAAAATTCCCATCCCGATTTTCATGCTTGATGGTAGTATAATAATCAAAATGCATCTGTGGTTCTCCAGATCTGTATATTCTGTACAAATTTTTCTCCCATCATCTAATTCAAAATAGATTTTTTTTACTGGCACACATTGTGTTCTATCTCGATTCTCAAATTCTGTGATCAAATTAATTAGTGTTCTATGAAGTAAAGAGGAATAAATAACATGTCCACCCATTTCCAACAACGCACATCCTGAAATTCCAGTAATTTGTACAAACTCTCTCAATTTATCAACCATCTTGCTGAATGAAGAGTGTTGTGTAATTTGTGGTATATATTCTTTCTCAACAGAATCTGTTAAAAAATCACTATACATTTCCATTTGGATAAAATCAAAATCAATTTTTTGATAACCTCTGATTTTATACTGTTTGTCAATGAATACTTGAAAACTGTGCATACAAACTAAGTCTATTGGAACAGAAATCGTTGTAATACCACTTGTTTTTTGAATGATCTCAACAGGTAATTGTAGAATTTTTCTACTACTACAAGTTGGGCATTCAACCTGGACTTCAATATTTTTGTATCCTATAGTATCGTTAACAATAGTATCAGTGGCCACTTACACATCCTATCCTTTAGTTTTATGATTTGATATATATTCATTAAGTTTTTTAACGGTACTATCTAATTCGACCAAAACTACTCCTATGTTTAGATGCTCTGGAAAAATCACAACTAAAATAAGATTTTGGACAATAGATCTTAGTAGTATCATCAATCCATCGGAATTATTTTCATCCTTGCCAAGCAAGTGGATCAATTTAACTTCATTATCTGGATTTACTATGGAAATACTAGATTCAGCTAAGGAAGCAATTCCTGCACACAATGCACCGATAGATTGATGATAATCATCTTGATTTGCTTCATGTTTTTCATCAATGGCGATAGTAAAAC
>JAEOTN010000534.1 GCA_016839865.1 Promethearchaeota archaeon
AATGTATCTCAAGATATGCGATATTCCACAACGATGAACGTGTTCCGAGTATTTTACAGCGATATCAAAGAAGTATCTCCTATGAAAAAGATATCACTGTTAAAAGTATTAGGAGCGGGAATCTCAAATGGAATTACTAAAGGAGCATTGAAAACGGATTCTAAAGAGGATAAATTCAACAGATTCGGAAAATTAATCTTTAATTCCGTCATGAATCCTAAGTTCCTAGTGTACCTTGATCCGAAAGATGGTTATCCTGTGATTCTTCCATGTTTCCAAGCATTTCCCCCAGATAATACTCAACTTGCATTCCGAATGAACCAATTTGAAGATCAATTGACTCAGATTCCAGAAGGTTCTAAAATCGCAATTTATGGGTTAACAATGGAATTCATCGCTCAAGAAGCTAGTGGAACTTACCTTGGAGCTGAGAAATATCATGGATATAAGATGGGACGCATGAACATTGAGCAAATTTATAATTCAGGACCACCAATGCCAGGAAAAATTTATCCCGAAATTGAAGTCCTTCCCGAAATTACTGAATTTGAATAATCAAATTCAATATTTTCCTTTTTTCTAATTATTCTCCTTCATATACAAATGAGACATCAAAAAAGAAAATCGGAAAAAACGGATTAATATCCATTTTACTTGTTTTATTATACACTTTAAGTCAATATAATTGTCCGATTTGATTTCCTAATTACCCCCTTAGAGAAGAAGTCACTGCTGGAAGACCCTCTAAAAGAGATTTTGTGCCTTTTGTTTTTGCATACTCTTTCAATTCGTCCATGGAAACTTGGGTTCCCTTTTTTGCAGAGAGATAGCCTAGAAGTACCACTGCCACTGCTTCTTTAGCGTGTTCGGGAGTAAATTCTGGATCTCTATCTTGGATGATACAATTAGCGAAATGATTATCCTCATGAAACATAGATATAGGGTAATATTTGGGATAAGCACCATGTTCGACGGAGATATCATAATATTCTCCTTTTTTCACCGCATCTGGGTGAGAGGTAAAGATTCTTATTGGATCCGTCCAAGAATGGTCTTCTAGTATATGTCCATCAGTTCCATGCAATTCAAGATTATTGTTTAAAGGGTGAACGGTAGTAGAAGATAGCATTACTTCAATCATTGCACCGCTACTGAATTGTAACATCATGACCGCGTTATCTTCTCCTTTACTTGGGGGGGAATCATGAATCTTACCGAGCCAAGCTTGTCCATTCTTCACATCCCCGAGTAACCAATTCAGTAATGCAAATTTATGTACTCCCTGATCTGCTAATACTCCACCACCTCCTCTATCATATGTAAAATTCCATCTATCAGGATTCATGAACTGGTCCAATGTACAAAATGCCCCCTCGTAAGTTCTTCCCAAATACACATCACCGATAAATCCTTGAGTTAAAAGCTCCTTAATCTTTTGGTGAGCAGGTAAAAATCTGTGGTTTTCAGCAATCATGAATTTAACACCAGCTTTTTTAGTTACTGCGATCATTTCATCACATTCTTCCAAAGTGGGTGCCATCGGTTTTTCACAAAGCACGTGTTTACCCGTTTCAGCTACTCTTTTAGCCATTTTCGCATGCAGATAGTGGGGAACTGCAATTAAAACTCCATCCAGATCATGATTTAAAAATGCATCCAAATCCGTATACGGGGTCGCCTTATTACGTTTCGCGACTCTTTTTGCAGCTTTTTCATTGATATCACATACAGCAACGTATTCTAATTTAGCATCCTCTCGCTTTTTTACTCCTATAGTATGAAAATTTGCTGCATCTCCAGCCCCTATTACCCCAAATTTTAATTTATCCATAAGTCTCACTCAGGTGTGTAGTACTTTTTTTTTTAAATGAAATGTAAATACTCGATTGATACCATACCTTCTATTGAATTAGAATAAAAAGCTTTTACCAAACTAGCTTATGAAGACAAAAAGGAGGAAGCGTTTATTTATACATTTGCCCTAATTGGATTATGACGAAATATTTGTTCGTGCAACCACATCCGGATGATTTAGAGTTAAACTGCGGTCAAATTCTTCATTATCTCTCCAGAAAGGTGAGTATTGATAATATTCAAATTATATCAGTGACTAAAGGAGAATTTGGACTTCCAGGTCCTCAATATGATAAATTTAAGGGGAAATTTTTAGCAAAAGTACGAGAACGGGAATTGCAAAATGCGATGGCGATCCATGGCATCCCCCCAGAGAATATTCATTATTTTGGCTATATTGATGGATATGTTCCTTTTAACAAAGAAATTGTCGAGAAATTTGTCCAATTTCTTTCACAGTATCGTCCTGATGTCATTTTCGCTCCAGAAGCCTTGTATACTGATTATGTTCACAATGATCATGTAAATTCCGGACGAGCAGTATATTACACATTACACCATAACCTAATTGATAGCTATACTCCAAAACTATACTTCTATACTACATTATTGCCCAATTTCTATTTCCCTTTTAAAAAGGAAGACTACAAGGTTACTGATAGACTCTTAGCTTGCCATAAAACTCAATTTTGGTTATTGAATCGGATGAAAATCTTCAATAAGATCAAAGCTCGTCGGTCTGGGATAGCAGTGCCAGGATGGAAATATGCAGAATCATATCGTAGAGTAGATTATGTGCCGCTTACATTATCACAAAATCCTGTAAAGATCCCACTCAATGTCAGATTGTTTTATCGTTTTTACTGGGCTAATAAATCATGGTATGATGCAAAATATCCATTAAGTGAAGTTGAGTTATAATAGCGTATTAGACACAAAGATTATATTACAATAACACCAAAGGAACGATTAGAGTTTTCATCAAAATTCTACTAGGTGTAAAAAAATCATGGTTACTGCTGAAGAATTGAAAGCAATGCTAAATAAATGGATCAGTGTAATGGATGATCCCGAGGTTGCTGCAGAATTTGAGGGCTATAATAAAACAATGCAGTTTGTGTTTCCGGATGTTAACGTTCAATTGCAGCTGGTTTTTAATGGACCGGATGTAAAATTGGTTGAAGGTTTTAATGAAAATGCTGAGATGAGTCTAGAAGTCACGTCCGAGATGTTTAAGGGAATCAATACTGGCGAGATCGATCCAATGGAAGCCTTCATGGAAGGGACACTTAAACCCAAAGGAAATATGAACGATTTAGAGAAATTAGAAGTATTTATGGATGCAATGGATGATTAGATCATCAGTTGGAACCAAACTGGGGATAATACGATATGATCAATGTCCGTCCAGAACCGATTGGTTATTCCAAATCGAAAGCAAAGGAAATTATGGAGAAATTTGATTTAGATGTGCTAATTGCATCAACTCCACCAAATGTTTTTTATACATCAGGACTCCCCGTATTATCAGACGCCCCTAATCCCATTTTATTTGTCTTGTTCAATCAATTTCCCACTATTACATTACTAAATCGGGAGGGAGAACAACATCTCCTTTACTGGATGACCTACCAATCGATTGAAAAATTTACGTGGATTCTAAATGTCACGGGTATTGCATCAAAAAAATTTGCGATGAATTCTTTAGCCAATGTCTTAAATGAGTGGGATTTGGCTGACAAATCCATTAGAATAGGATTAGAATCTCACATGCCACGTTACCAAGCAGAATTTATCCGAAACACTTTTACCAAATCTACTATAGTGGATGGGGATCAAGCATTCCTGGCAATGAGGTTGATTAAGACAGAAAAGGAAATAGATAGGATAAAAAAATCTACCGAAATTACGGATAATACTATACTAAAACTGGTAGATTCTGCCTATGAAGGTATCACCGATAATGAGCTTATAAAGATTGGGCGTCAATATATCATTGAATCGGGAGCGGATGGATGGGACCATTTTACTATAGGATTGGGAGAATCGGATCCGGAAGCACCGGGATTTGGGTATCAGATTCATCGGGATGAAATCAATCGATTCGACCTTGGTGTAAACTGGAAAGGATATGTCTCGGATATAAGTAGAAATCTGGTGATTGGAAATATTCCCGAAGGAGCTTCTGAATTAATGGAACGAATAAAAAAAATTCACGATTTTTGTGTGGAACATGTAGTTCCGGGTGCTAATACCCTTCAGTTAGCGAAAGATGTAAAAAAATTTTCAAAATCTCTATCAAAAGTCGCTAGAGTCTATGTCACAATTCATAGTATCGGTATCGAATGTGAAGAACTACACCTTGTGAGTCCCATGACAAAATTAGATACCCAATTTGAAAAAAATATGGTACTGGATATAGAAGTCTGGCAAATGTACAAAAATTTCGGATTGGTAGGAATTGAAGATTGTTATGTTGTGAGGGGTGCGAAATGCGAACGTCTTTCAAAATTACCACAGGAATTTTTTGTGAAATGAAAAAATCAAAGGAAGTATGAAAAAATGGCAACAAATATATGGCTTTATTTACTGGGCGTCTCCCTGGCAATTATATCGGGAGTTTTGAATAATATAGGGACGGTTATGCAAAAAAAAGTAATCAATAAATTCCGTTCTGAACCCGATTACATGAAAAAGGCAATTAAAAATGGGATGTGGCTTCTTGGTTTGGTCCTACAAATGATAATTGGATCTGCATTTTTTATGGCTGCCCAACTCTTCATTGGCCCAGCACTCATTCCGGGTTTAATGGCAGCTGGTTTGATTGTTTTAGTAATAGGTTCAGTTAAAATTGTTGGGGAAACCCTTAACAAATCTGAAATCATTGGAATTGTCATAATGATCCTTGGGGTGTTTTTACTAGGCTTGAGTGAAACATCCGTTGATATTGCTGGAACGGATGTAATGGAAACTGGATATTTAATTCGCACCAGTGTTTTTACAGGTTTAATCATAATTTTCGCAGTCGCCCTCTATATTTGGCAGTGGAAAGATTCTCGATGGCGAGCCATTCTACTTTCCATAGTTTCTGGGTTTCAATTTGCGTTATCTAATTACTGGATAAGCCCACTGATAGCTATCATTGAAGATGTATTCACTGGGAACGCGCAGTTAGGGCAGATTATCCTTTTCATAGTTGCTTCAATAATACTCGTTGTTACTAACATCATTGGAATAGGTACTTTGCAAAAGGCATTTACAACGGGGCAAGCTTCGAACTTGGTTCCAATTCAACAAGTTCCTATACAAATTCTTCCCTTAGCGGTGTATTTTTATATCTTTTTACAAACTCCAGCCAAAATCACTTCGTATATTTTTATGATTAGTGGAGTTATCGCTATTATTATTTCTTCATTTTTATTGGGTAAACGACAAGCTCAAATGGAAGAATTTGGGAAGAAGGAGGAAACCACTAGTGAAGACTAAAGACAGTTGGTTTATAGATAATCAGGGAAGGAAAAAATTATTCCGAGGAATAAGTCTTAGTGGTTCATCAAAGGTTCCCTTTCCCAATGGAGCTACACACCTAAAAACTGATTTTAGGGACCACCGGGATGTTTCCTTTATTGGAAGACCTTTTCCATTGGAAGAAGCGAATGAACATTTTAGTCGATTAAAACACTGGGGCTTCAATTTCATACGATTTGTTGTCCCATGGGAATCGTTAGAACATCGAGGTCCAAAAGAATATGATTTTGAATTCATAGACTATTTGGCTGAAATTTTGCGTATAGCAGCGGAACAATATGATTTCTATTTTATGATTGACCCCCACCAAGATGTTTGGAGTCGTATGACAGGAGGAGACGGTGCTCCTGGGTGGACTTTTGCCAAAGTTGGATTGGATTTAATGCGATTTCACGATGCGGATTGTGCTTGGACCATGCAACAAGCGTACGATGCTGAAGATCCTTCCTCATACCCAGATCAATACTGGTCCCAAAATAAACTCCGCTTACCTTGTGCTACAATGTTTTCTTTATTTTTTGCGGGAAATGATTTCGCCCCACATTGCACCATTGAGGGAATGAACGCCCAAGACTACCTTCAACACCATTATTTTAATGCATATAACCAATTAGCAGTAAAAATAAAAGATAATCCCAAAATTGTAGGTTTTAGCCCGATAAATGAACCTTATCAAGGTTGGATCGGTTATAATGCCGATTTTAGTAATTTTCCCTCTTTAGGGGAGACATTAGGGTATACAATGACTCCGTTTGATGCAATGTGTTTAGCATCAGGCATTCCTCGGACAATTGGATACAGAGCGATTAAACGCTTTGGAGTCAAAGAGATCAGAAAGGATATATTAAATCCGGATAAAGTTTCATGTTGGTTAGACAAAGTTGAACCAATCTGGAAGAAAGAGGGCATTTGGGGATTCGATAACGATAATAATCCCATAATCTTGAATAATTCTCACTTTTCTGAAGTTAACGGGGAGAAAGTAGAGTTTAATCAAGATTATTACGTGCCTTTCGTCCGTAAATTTGCAAAAACTATCCAACATACCATACCGGATGCGAAAATTATGGTCACTGGGTCATTTGAAGATATAATGAAAGGAAGAGCAGATTTAAGTCTTAATCCTAATGATTTTCAGGCAATTAATGCTCCATGCTGGTACGATGTCGTTACTTCAGGAACGGACAGGCCAATGATTAAAGCATCCTTTAATTTAATGACGGATAAACCTGTTCTTGGAAAGGAAAATATTCAAAAAATGTTCATAAGCCAACTACAATATCTTAAAGGAATCGCGCACGAATATTTCGATGGAGCTCCCACTTTAATTCCAGAATATAATCTCAAATTTAACTTAAAGAAGGGAATGGCCTACAAGTCACTACAAGAAAATGCCTCTACTGCGTGGGATACCCATCTTGAATTATTTGAGATGTATTACAAGGCACTAGACTCAAATTTGCTGAACAGTGTCTTATGGAATTATACTCCTGATAATAACAACCAATTCGGTGACCAATGGAATATCGAAGATTTTTCAATATTTAGTAAGGATCAACAAACCGATCCAGAAGATCCAAATAGTGGAGGTAGGGCTGTTCGTGGATTTTGCCGACCTTATTGCCGAGCTTGTGCTGGTACTCCATCTTCAATGCAGTTTATTCCATCCACCGGGGAATTTATCCTTGAGTATACAGCGGATCCAACCAAAAGTACTGTAACAGAGATATACATCCCAACTCTACACTATCCTGATGGATGTGATGTAGAATGTGCAGGTGGAGACTACAAATGTGATCCAGCCAAGCAATTGTTAGAGATTTCAACCAAGACGGAAGGAAAAATCTCAGTTAAAATTAATAAGAAATGAAATATCTTATCTTTTTAATCCTATACTCTTCCAAATGTCAGTGTTCTCAAGAATTTGTTTTTCGTATCCATGAAATGCAACTTGAATCAAAGATTGCCTGATTTAATTAGATGTAATTGTAGTTTTAGAGCTAATAACCCGAATATGGATACAATAGTGAATGTTA
>JAEOTN010000019.1 GCA_016839865.1 Promethearchaeota archaeon
GCGACACGATCCGTTTTCGGTATACTTTGTGTTGGTGCTAAATTTGGTACAAGATCATACAGATGTCTCCATATGTTCTCAAGATCCGGATCACATTTTTTAACAATATCAAGTGTATCTAAAAATTGTAACTCAAGACCCAATAAATACCATTTCCAAATGTCAGGATTTAACTCAAAAAATCCCTTCTCAGCTAATCTTGATTCTATTCGATTAAACTCTTCTATCAAAATTTTATCAAATTCGTTAGCTAATTGAATATCATCGCTTGAGGGAGGCCAACCTCCTGGAGTTACATATCTAAGTCCATCTTCTTCGACCCATATTACTGCCATATGATTGAACACTTTCATGTCGATTTAAATACTATCGAAAGCAATTCTTGTCGTAACTTTATACTTTCATTTAGTGTTTGTTCAAAGATTTCAAAATTGTTTTCTCTGACTTGATCAATATCTTTGAACTTTTTTATTAATTTCCCTTCTCCAATCAAATCTTCTTGCATTAACGCAGTTAACCCAACTTGCAGAACATAATCATAGGATAATGGATTTATATCACTTTGACCTGCTTTTTGGACAATTTCCTCTATTGTTTTTGCTCTTGCGTACACAGGATGTAAAACGTTGACTCTGAGAATTAGTTCGTCATCATTTCGGTGAATCCGATATTGCATATTATCATACGGTGGTTTTAATTCCCAAAACTGAATATCTTTAAAGAGCCCCGTTGCGGGAGGATTTCGTTCAAGATAGATTAGATATCTAATCAAGTCTAATTCTGTCTTTTCTTGAACGTCAGTTATCTTAGATTCGATTAAATAAATACCGGGTTCATAGAATATTTTTTCGAAAGTAACTTCATAAGGACCAAAAAATGATGTTGCCTGATTTGAGTTAACTATAATATTACCTCTAAAAAATACGTTTAAAGTTTCTTCTCCGCTAATTGTTTTTCCATATTTCTTTTTTAAACTCATTTCTAAATTTACTTCATATCGTTTATTAGAATTATTCACTATACGAGACTTTATCTCCATTACAGTCTGACCATAATTTACTCTTTTTAATCCTTTTTTATTTGGATAATCGGGTTTAGGCATATCAATAAAAATCTCTTTTGTCTTAGATATCCCAGAGGTTTTTTTCGAGGTTGATCCAATATTAACATTCAACGAATATCCAATCGAACGCGCAAATTGATTTAGAGCGTTTAAAGTTTGAATATGTGCTAATTCTCTTTGTTTAATTCTTTTTTCTTCAGGCACTAATCCTAATTTTTCTTCTGCGAATTCTTTTATTTCTCTAGATAAAATGCCATTCGAACTTAAAAGATTCCTAGCAAGAGACTTTGGAGGTGTTTTAATATCATAGTGGTTAGGGTCTTCGTATTGTTTCAATTCTTCTTCAGCTTTTTCATTGAGAATCATCCATCCAAAGATATGTTTTCGGTATCTATTAGGAATATGTTCATTGCCTTTCCTTATATCGAATGATTTTATTTTCATTCCTGCTCTTTGAATTGCAATGCCTTGATAAAGTTCAGGAATTTCTTTTTTTGAATATGCAATTACTAATTCTTTAATTTTCGCGCCTTTAATCTCTTTAGAAACAATAGGTATGTCTACTTTCTCAGTTATTTCATCATAATAGTTTTTACCTTCAACTATCGTTTTATACTCTAACGGAGCTTCAATAACATACTCTCCTAAATGTTTAACAATAATTTCAATGGTGTATCCTTCAATAATTTTTTGCCACCATGTCTCAGAGATATATTTTAGTATATCATTTTCTTTCAGAGGAATGAAAGCTTTGGTAAATTCTTCAACTGGATTCAATATAATAATTCTAGTACCTACTTTTTTTAGAGCAGAAATGTTAGGTAAAATCAATTTTAAATACCTAGTAGCCTTTTCTCCCTCTACAGGATACCTGCAAGGATCTGATCTTTTTCCATCCCAATGACCAATTCTATGAATTCCGTCTTTTCTTATGGTTTCATAAATAATTTGTTTTGTTTTTGAAGCTGCAATCAAAATAAATTTTCCATGACCCCTTGCACCAACAGCTCGAGGATCAATATTGTTGTACCCCAGAGCCTCAAATCTACTCCATCGTTCTTCAATATATTGTTCGTAGGATAAATTGTCTAATTCTATTGCTGATAAATTCGACCTTCCAGTTAAACCAAATGTCCCTGTGTCTGTAAAAGAGACGTATGTTGGATTTTTCCAATTATCAATCTCGATTGTCGCTGACCAATCATCTGGATTAGATATATCAATAGCATCCACAGAATTTTGGAGAGCATCTTTTTGGATAGCGTGAGCATAAGCTGTATTTTCATTTATTCCTTTGATATTATAGATTTCTTTGTAACTGGCTTTGATATTATCAATTTCTTGCTTCCAGTTAACCGGGGGATGTCTCCAAGTCATAACGATCAACCTAATTGGAATTTTGATTTTCTTTTACGTGATAGTTGCATATTAAACTCTTGTTTTACTTCCTTAACTTTTTTTTCGATGGAGTCAAAAATCGCTCTTACATCTTCACTTGTATACTCATATGAATATGGATTAGCACAATTTCTTAAAACATCTAGACTTTTTAATACATTATTTGTACGTGAGGTAGCTAATCTGACAAATTTCTCTCTTTTTTGTTCAGTTTTTTTTCTATCATCCATACATTAAACACCAAATAAAGTTCTGTTATTTACCCGTATTTAACAGATTACAAATCTATTGTTATAAAGTTTTTGATAGTATTATTTTAATATTTTTTCCTTTAGTTAATATGCCAATAGGTTAATTATAGTGAAATTTACAGTCATTTATCGAGCCTTGAATTTGTGTAAGAGGATCATGAGATAGATTCAGAACGAAACAGAATCCAAATTAGACCCAAAAAAGATTAATAAACACATCATGAATAAAAGATACATTAATCACAAGTAATTTAAACACCTTCTTTAAAATGTTTAAAATTGGTCATAATGAGTGATGTCAATTTCGAACTCGCACCTGTCGAGGAGAAAC
>JAEOTN010000008.1 GCA_016839865.1 Promethearchaeota archaeon
GATTCCACGTTCCCAGATTGAAAATGAGTTAAAAGCGAAAAAGATGAAGCTTACAAACCTGAAGACAACGACACCGAATGATTCAAATCAGGGAAATAATACCAATAAAGGAAATCAGACCAACCAGGATTTCAATGAAATGATGAAAAATCTTGAGAAAAATTATAGGAAAAGGAAATAGATCAATTTCATGAGACGTATCAACAGACTGTTCCAAATTGTATGCCAAATAACCATATTTCTATTTTTAGCTCCATATTACATTATTACTGGATTGATTGGAATCAGTCGATCTATCCGACGGATATTTAACGCCACACGAACGTCACTTATTTGTCACCATTGTGGTCAACACATCACACTGGTGGGCATGTGGCGATGCAAATGTGGTTATCAGTACACCGGACAATTATTAAGACCATGTCCGATCTGTGGAAGTGTACCGAGGGTGGTCAGATGTCCACACTGTGGGGTCACACGGGTGATATAAAATGAGAAGATGTAATGAGACTGACGGAACGTGATATACAGATATTATTAAAGCTAAATTGGTGCTATTGGTTGAACACAACCCAAATTAGAAGATATTTTTTTCAAGGGACAACGTTGCGGACAATAAATAAACGGTTAAAACTGCTTGTGGATGAAGGGTATATTTTTTCGCATCAACCTTCAAAAACGGAGGAATATTTTTTTAGATTAGCAAATAAAGGAAGAACCATATTGCTTGAACGAACAGATTTAGACAAAAGTGATGTTCATGTACCTCGAAAGTTACCTACTCAACTGAAGCATTTTGCGACCCTTAATGATCTTCGGTGGTATTGTGACCAAGCTATTTTAAAAATGAGAGGAAAACTGAATTTCTTTTATATTGATCGTGAATTGAAAAGTATGTTTAATAGCTCAATATTAATCCCTGACATTTTATTAAAATTTTCGATTGAACAAAGTCATCTCCAGCATCGCTATGTTTTTGCCATTGAATATGATGCAGGAACAGAAAATCCCCAATATTTTGGAAGAGACAAAGTGAAAAAATATTATGAAGCTATTGATGGTGGACATCCATTCATTTCGAATAATGATCTCATCATAATTGTTTTTGCTGATACCAGAAAGAGAGTTGTGCAACTGATCCGTCATTCATTAAAATTTTTGAACAAGCAGCTTAGATTTTTGTTTGGTTCACTTGAAGACCTCATCGAACATGATGATTTATTTGCTGAAATTTATATTGATCCACAACAGGAATTTGCCAATAAAAAGGATTTAATGTGTTCCATTTTTTCATAAGGTGTTCTTTCAGGGTGTTCTGTCGAGAGAACACTTTAGTGTAATGTAACATATTGTTATTTAAACAATAAAAAATTTGATGATAGGGGTTCTTATATAGTAAAGATAGATGATGATTGAAGGATTTCAACAGAATAAAGCATACACTATGATTACTAAACTATAGAAAGATTGTCAAATATGAGTAAAGTTCAAAAGCATATATTGTTGCTTGTGGTAATCGGATTGAGTTTGATCAGTATCACCGCAGGCTTTGAATTTTATAAATCGCTGTTTGATTTAACAATAGCCATATTGTGCTGCTTAATTTTTGAAATAATTCGTTTAGGTTGTCTATGGTCATTTGTTATTTTGAACTGGTTTAATAAGGTCATTACAATCCCTATATATATCTTTGTATCTTTAACCTGTGCTTTGGCTGCGATTACCAGTTTTCATTCGAATATCATTGAGAGACAAACACAAGAACTAAAACCTCTAGAAAATGAATTGACACGACGGATTGAAATAATAAAACGAAAGTATGCTAAAGATGTTACTATGGAATTGAAGTCAATTAAAGATAAAATTGACCTTTGTCAGCGTAAATTAGCTTGGAATCCTAATTCTTCATATTGGAAAAATCGGTTATCACAGTTGACCATGCACAGTGATATTGTACAAGCTAAATGTGATAGTTTTCTATATGAGCAGCCAATACAGAATAAGGAAGCGTGGATTTCACGAAATACTTCTTTATTGGCTATTGAACTTGAACCACTACCTTCTTCGATGCAAGGTTCAACAAGTATTACGACTGCGATTCAAGAGCTATGGGGAATCAAAGAGATGAGGGCCAAGAAAATTATAAGTATCATTATTGTTATTACGGTTGAATGTGGGATTCTGTTGCTATCTCTTTTAGCGAAGGGAAATGTCCAGAATAGAAATTCAAATAATCATAAAATTTTGGATTTACTGAGAATTAAATTTGAGGATACAGAAATAAGAAGATTTTTGAAAAGATGTCAGGAAAGCTATATCAAATTTGGTAGACCTCCTTTAACGAGAGAATTGGGAAAAAAGCAGAGACAGATCAAGAAAATGATTATTAATGAAAATGATGATAAGGATCAAATTAAAATATTGCTGGAAAATTATCGCATTTAAAAAAATTATGAATAAAATAACAGTTACAATAGAAAAAAATGATATTGATAAACATAGAATTGTATTTTTAGAATTCATCGAGAAAAGATCATTTTAATGGAGCTTACGAGAATGACACAGATAAATACAACCATCGATGTTGATAATAATTTCATTTCAGAGAAAGAAATATGGCAAGCGGCAGGGATTATTTCGCTCATCATTAAAAGATTATGGGAAAAAGGTAAACTTGATAGAAGAATAAGTCGCTTATCCGATGACAAATGCAGGAGAACACAATATATAATTGAAAATTAATGATTGCATCTTAAAAACAAACAAACTAAGTTCTTGACTTATTAGATTAATTTTTATATATTCTTTGTAACAATGAAAAGATATTAAAAAACGATAAGCGGTATTGATTGTACAATTCAGGACAAGTTATACTTGTTAAGGGTTGGTTTGTAATGTCATGCCTATGAACACAGGTATCTCCTAACTATCTGTAAATATGGAGATTCCTGCATTCGTAAGAATGAGATCATTTGTTACATTTTAGTCCTTAATGAGTATAACAGAGTAGAGTTGATAGTGCAAAAATTTGATGAAAATTCCCCTTTTAAAAACACTGCAGCAGGATATGTTCGTTGTTCCACCGATAAACAAGACTACTCGATCTCAGATCAAAAGGCTGCCATCATCGAAAAAGCTACAAAAGATGGATTCAAAATAGTAGAATGGTTTATTGATGAAGGCCGTTCTGGAGTGAGTATTGAAAAGCGTTATGGTTTCCAAGATATGATCCAGAAAATTGAAGAGTTAAACGTAACATGGTCTAAGGTTTATGTCTATGATTTTAGCAGATGGGGAAGATGGGGAGATCCTGATGAGGCTGCTTATTGGGAGTTTCAATGCAAGCGTTATGGAGTACAAGTAGATTATGTCAAAGAAAAGTTACCCGAAGGAACTTTTGCTTCTGCGTTGATGAAAACTGTGAAACGAGCAGAGGCAGGAGAGTATAGTAGAAAACTATCAGAACTTACAACCAGAGGATCAAAAACCAGTGCTCGTTTAGGTTTTTGGAATGGAGCTGTAGCACCATATGGATATGCAAGGCTACTTGTTCATAAGGATGGGACAGCTATTAAAGTACTTAAAAAAGGAGAGAGAAAATATCAAAAAGACCAAAAAGTTAAGCTCACTCCTGGCGATGCCGGGGAAATCGCAGTTGTCAGAGAAATATTCGATATGTATGTAAATAGATTGATGGGTTTAAAGAAAATTGTAGATAACTTGAATGAGAGAGGAATTCCATCTGCAAGAGGAGGAAAATGGGGAATTACGACGGTTTATAGAATACTGACAAATCCTGTATATATCGGAACATTGATCTGGGGAAAATCTAAACAAGGGAAATTCTCAAGATCAGAGAATACCTGGCAAGATAAAAATACGAGCGACTGGCTGCATGATGACGTGAATTGGGTAGTAACTGAAAACGCTCATGAACCAATAATTGAGAAGGAACAATTCGAAAAGGCAAAAAATATACTGAACGAAAGAAACTCATTTGGAAAGAAAAAAGGAAAGCAAAGGATAAATTCACCCTATTTATTAACAGGAATATTACACTGCGCTAAGTGTGGGAGTCACTTCATTGGACACACGCTGAAGACGAAATATAACATATATAATTATTATATAGATGCAGGCAATCAATTTAAAGGAAAATCAAATTGTCCAAAACTAGGATTTGTAAGAAGAGAGAAGATTGATGATTTTGTGATTGATAAGATTGTTGAGAGGATTAATAGTTCACAATGGAAGAGTATTATAAGAGAACGATTATCCAAAATGTTGAGTAATGAGACATCTCATCAATTGAAAATATTAGAGATAAACAAAAGACTTAAAGAACTCAATAGAATCATAGATAATCTACTTGATTTAGCAGAGGATGGGAAGATTAATAATGAACTTAAAAGAAGACTTCAGACCAGACAAAGGGAGAAAGAAGGTCTGGAGCGCGAAAAGGAAAGATTAATTAAATCTGCGGAAAAATTTAAGAACACTGAAAATGTAATTAATAAGATTATGAATTCATTTTCTGACATGAGGAATGTAATTGATAATGGCACGAATGAAGAGAAAAAGCAGCTTATAAGAATATTCATTGATAATATTCAAGTCCATAAGCTGGAAAGAAAAGCTGTATGTTTTTTTAAAAAGATGCCTGAATTGTTGGTAAATAATCGTTGTGCCCATAGTTCACGTAGGAGTCCCGAGGACGTAATACTACAAAAACTGAGATGGTACAACATGGGTGGCAGAGTATCTGATCAACACTGGAAAGATGTTTTGGGAGTGATCAAAGTGCAGTCAAAAAAAATTGATTTTAAATATTTAAAATCCTGGGCGAGCAAATTGGATTTATTGACGTTATTGAACCAGGCACTAAAAGAAGC
>JAEOTN010000535.1 GCA_016839865.1 Promethearchaeota archaeon
TTATCCGTTATGATTGATGTGTTCAATCAGCTTTTTAGCTTATATCAAGAAATCTCTCATCGCGAAAAAGAGGAAAAAATAATAGAATTCCTTCAAACCGGTCTTAAACAATTAGAGATTTTCTCAAAAACTGAGAAGAATATCACGAAACGAGACATCTCTGCATTTTTAGAAGACCGATATCCTTTGATAAAAATCTACGACCTTAATAAGATTGCTCAAGAGGAAAAGATGGATCTTAGGAAAGTTGAGGATAATTTTAAGGAGATTAACGGGGATGATACAGTATTTCGATTTTTCTACCGAGATAAAAAGAATTACTTTGTAGAAATTGAGATCACTCCCTTGGTGAAGTTGTTATCAAAGCAAGTCAAAATTGAAGATCTCCTTGTAATGATTGGAACAGATAGTTTAGATGCAATTTCTCTATTGAATTTACTCGTACGTAAGTTAGTTAAAGCGAAATATATCCGAGGATTCCTTTCGAAATCTCACTTCTATTCGTATGAATCTATCAAGGAATCCATGATGAATGATATTCGTCAAAATGGAGAAGTGAATTTAGATGACTACGCTAAACACATTAACTATGATTTTGCTGTTCAGATCGCAGATAACATCAATAATGAGACTAAGTTTAAAGGAATCTACTCTAAAAATAAAAGCTATTTCATGACTCTTACGAAAGTAATGAAAGAAATCGAGAGAATCTGTGTAAAAGAAAGTATATGTAATTTATCGGAATATAAGACAAGCTATCTTCCCGAAGATTATGAACTCATTGAGAAACAATGTAAAGAAAATTTCTTCACAGAATACCATGAAGAGTTACGATGGCTTACAAATATAGGATATACTCGATTATCTGGCAGATTCAAACGAGGACAAACTGTAGGATACATAAATTTATCAAAAATTATTGAAGAAGAAGCGATTTCAGATTCTATTGTACGTGAGATTTTTAATACATGGGTAAAGAACGTTCCAGGAGTATGGGATAAAAACGGTAATGTCTATTATCTGAATAAGTACATTAAACAGAAAATGAAGCAACAAGGCAATAAACTAAGCGACTCTGAGAAGGATAGTTTCATCGATGGGCTTGCAGACGACTTAAACATTGAAAACACAAGTATAGTCGCTAATCTAAATCGAGAACGAACGGAAATTATCAATCAAATCAAAACAAAACCTTCAATTGATCTAACCAAATATTGTCGGGTATTAGGAATGAAAAGAGAGGAGTTTATTGCTTTTGTAAATGAATTGGATGTGGAGTATTTAGTACAACAGAATAAAATGATTTTTGAGCCTAAATTAATAGAACGTCGGAAGAAGGATATTACTAGCAAAATTTTGGATATTGCATTCAAAAGACGTGAATTATACATTCCAGACCTTTCTCATCAATTAAATTTCAGTGAACACATGATTTCTGATATAATTACAGATTTATGGGAAGAAAAGACGATTATTGGAATATTCATCAGCAACAATTTTTTTATTACCGATTCAGGAATCAGAGATCGCATATTTTACCACAAAGATTTTGTTACAATGGATATTTTATTCCCAGATGAGGAAGTTAGCGAGGATTCCCGTTCTTATATTCTCACTATCCTTGAAAAACTCGTTGATTCTGGAAAGATTATTGGTGAATATGATGCAGACACGGGTGAATTTCGTGGTGAAGAGGCATTAATGGTAAAACATTATGATGATGACCGTGCAAACGCCCAAGATATGCTCGATGATTATGTCAAAGTCATGCGAACCGTCTATCAGAAAGTGAAGGAAATCTATACAGAAAAAGATGATATTCGTCCAGGAGATATCAAGAGAAAAGACTTCTTGGTTAAAAAACGAGTATTAGATGAACTAAATATCTGGGAAAAGGGATTAAAACATGCTGTGAAGCAAGCAGAAAGTTCCTTTGAATCAATGGATGACGCAGGTGAGATGACATTTGGTGATATCCTCGCACAAGAAGAAACTTCTGAAAAAATCGATGGGGAAGCAATATTGACAGAGTTTCAAAACTGGAAACAAGTTATAATGGATATCGATGTCAATGTGGATGAAATACCTGCGTATAAAAAGAAGTTAAAGGAAGATCCTGAAAATACTGAGATTCAAGAAAAACTTAACGAACTATATGAAAAACTACATTTCAATGAAAATCTATAATCTCTTCTCTATTTCTATATCTAATCGTTCTGAAAATAAATCATACATTGCTTGATCATACAAACATAAGATAATTTTTACTGGTTTGTTGTTTTCTTGATCACTATAGCGTTCGATATAAACAAAAACAGAATCAATCATGATCTCTGCACATTTTTGGGCAGGAAAACCATATACCCCCGCAGAGATTGCAGGTAAAGCAATCGTTTTTAGATTTTTTTCTCGAATGAAATTTAAGGAGTTTAACACCGCATCTTGGAGTAATTCTTCGGCTTTTAATGGGCTGTATTGGTGATATATAGGTCCTGCTGCGTGCACAACGTATTTTGCTAAAAGCTCTCCACCTGTTGTTATAACAGCTTCTCCTGAGTTAATCGGGGCAAGTTTATTGCACTCTTCTTGGATCTTAGGACCACCATTTCGTCTTATCGCTCCTGCAACTCCCGAACCCAAGATTAATTGTGTATTAGCAGCATTGGTAATTGCGTCAACACGAAGATTTGTAATATCTCCTTTCGCTAATTCGATGGTGAATCTACCTAATAAATATGTTCTCATAGACCTTTCAACCTATCTTCAATTGAAATAATATAAAAATGTTAGTTTGGTTTTGGAGTTTTACGTTAATAACGCTTTCTAGCTCGTGGGTATGCCTTGTATTTAGTACGTGGTTCGGTACTTATCCAATCACTCATGCCTTCCTTATCGATTTGAGATAAAGAATATAATAGATCGTATGTAATCCATCGAGACGCTTCGGATTTCGGTTGGTACTCCCATAATCCATATTTACCTTGGTTTTCTTCCAAATATTTAATCATGTCAGCAATACGTGGATCGGAGGTGTTTGCCCCTATTCGCCAGCATAAATTGAGAATATGTGCTACATCCCATCTCGCGTAATATGTTAAATATCCATGAGCAGGTTCCATTCCTACATATCTCGCAACTTCGAATCCTAATGCTTGTCTATCGTGAGATTCCCTAGCTAGTAACAAATCTAAAACACGTTTCATCTCTGGTTTATTTCGACGCTTAGGGTGATATGCAAAAGCACTCAATGCTCCAGTAGAGTTGGAGCGGCACCCAAGACGAGAATTGGGCAACTGACGATAGCCAACTACTTGGTAACCGATTTTACCATCTGGAGAGAGGTATGTTGGCCATGATCCATCCTCCGCTCTAAGAGTAAGAAGATATTCGAAAGCAGATTCTGAACGCGAATCTTCCGCGTATCCACACATTGCTAAAGCTCTGAGGGGAAATGTAGTTATCATAGGAGAAATTACTTGCCCATGTGTTGGATGTTTGAAAGTAGTTTTTCCTTCTTTCCAAGGCCAAGATCCAGATTCTAATTGCAGTGTGTATAAATATTCTGCAGCTCTTTGAATAGGAGGGAATTTTTTGTTGAATCCGAGATATGCTAATCGAGTAAGGGCTTGTGCAGTATTTCTAAAAGATTCTTGAAGATTCAGTCCTAATTTATTTGAGAACTTCCATGATCCATCTGATTGCTGGTTATCTAACAAGTCTCTTACCAAGGGATCTTCCAAACGGAGTTGTTGTAATTCTTGAACTTCAGAATCAGAATCATCCTTGTGTAACAAATTTTTAAGGACTAGATAGCGTAATACAGGAGATTTATCAGCGAGTAATAGAGGAATCCACGTCATTTTGATCCCTCCAACGCTTTTTGAATATAGGGACTAGTAGGAGTCTTTAATTTTGCAACTCCTTCTGGTGACCCTTCTGCAATAATTTCCCCACCATCTGGTCCACCAACAGGACCTAATTCGATTAACCAATCGCAAGATGCAAGTATATTTGGATGGTGTTCTACAACAAGAACTGAACTTCCTTTGTCTACTAGACGATGCAAAATTCTAATCAATTTTTCAGTATCTTCTAATGAGAGCCCCACAGTAGGCTCATCTAATATATACATCGTCCCTTTAATGGATTTTTTACATAATTCATTTGCAATCTTCATCCTCTGGGCCTCTCCGCCACTCAGTGTATACCCCGGTTGCTGTAAAACTAGATAATTCAATCCTACATCCATACACGCTCGAAGATAACGCTCAATGTACTCATTATCATCCTTGAATAAGGAATAAACCTCCTCAATTGTCATTTTACCTAATGCAGGTAAAGAAATACCATGTACTTTTACATCACAGAGTTCTGGTGCATAACCAGTTCCCTTGCAGATATCACAAGAAGTATAAACTGAAGGTAGAAAACCCATATCTAACCGTATCCTTCCACGTCCTTTACAAGAAGTGCAATAATGATTGAAAATATCTTCCGTTATTCCTAATACATCAGCATCCTCACTTTGCGCATATATCTTGATAAATTTTTTATACAATCCGAAAAATCGCATTGGACTATAGACTTTTTTTTTGCTTTGATCTACCATTAAGATGTTTTTAGGTGCGCCATCAATAGAATCATGTTCTCCAGGATGAATTTGTTCAGATGCAAGTGAAGTGGTAATTTTTTTTGTACCAAGAGCAACACCAAGCGTATCAATAATTAAGGTAGATTTCCCACTTCCCGAAACACCACAGAAACCAACTAAACAAAACAATGGGATGTTTACATCCAAATTCTTTAGGTTGTTCTCTCGAGCACCCTTAATTTTCATCCACTTTTTAGGTTTTCGTCTCTTTTCTTTATGAGAATGAGTTTTTCGTTTCCCTTCAAGCCATTGTGCGGTTATTGTTTGGGACTCAATAATAGTATCTAAATCTCCTTCTGAAACCACTTCTCCTCCGAGAACTCCAGCCCCTGGTCCCATATCTATTATGTGATCTGCTTGTTTTATGATCTCCTCATCATGTTCAACTACTACAACAGTATTTCCCTCTTCGCACAATGATTTCAATACTGATGCTAAATTACCAACTTCACTAGGATGTAGACCACGGCTAGGTTCATCATGCAAGAAAGTCATTGACGTTAGACCACTTCCTATTGTTGAAGCTAATCTCAAACGCTCATATTCTCCCGCCGACAAGGTATAAGTGGCTCTATCGCAATTAAGATACCCAACCCCAACATTTTTGATGTTCTCCAAGCGTTTCGTGATTTTATCCCAGTATTGTCTAAATATTTCGCGATTTGAAAACTTAGATTCATCAATTTGCATCAAAACATCCATTAACTGTTGTAAAGTCATTTGGCGTAACTCATGGATATTTTTACCGTTTAACCGAATTGTAAGGAATTCAGGTCGTAACCTTTGACCTTTACATTCCGGACATTCATATTTATCTGAGTAAGAATTGAAGAGATCACCATATGACCACCAGCTGAATCCGCCCCATTCATGAAATGGACCATGCCACTTTGATTTTCTTCTTGTTTTTTTTACAGATCTGGTTTCATATTCGTGCTCATATTCTCTATCACCCGTCCCAAACAAAAATGCTTGCCGAGCTTCCTTAGACATTTCGTTCCAAGGAGTTTTCTCGCAATTAAATCCAAATTCTTTAGCCATTGCCCGAAGAACATAATAAGGATGATTATAGGGTTTACAATAGTATCCAAATGGCCAGAAACCCGGGGAATACATTGCACCCCCACAGATTGGTTTATCAGGGTGAATTATCAACTTATCCGGATTGGGTTTTCCATGAAATCCAAGACCTTTACATTTTGGACAACTAGATGCGAGACTCATTGGTGATAGCATGTCAGGTGTAATTAGGTTTTCAGTGTGTTTGCATTTGGGACACTCATAGTGTATCTCGGTTCGAACCATTGATGTGTTGCAGACCGTGCACCCACGATCCCCGATAAAGGCGAGAAGGCTAAACAGATTTTTGAATAGGTCAGCCGCATTTCCAACGGTGTATCTCGGATCAATTCTCCAAGAGTAATACATCCCCCCTGCTTTTGTTACTGCAGTTACACCTAAACCAGATATTTTCTCAACTGGAGCTTCTGGTCCTTCATTAACACTCTGTCGTTCGTACATAGATAGACTTTCTAAGAACCTTCTTCTAGCTTCCAATTCCAAAACATCACTAACAAGCGAAGATTTGCCTGATCCACTTACTCCTGTGACTACAGTTAGCTTTCCTTTAGGTATATTCACACTTACGTTCTTTAAATTGTTTGCTGACGCATTAACGATAGATATCTGATTTGGTCGCGGCTTTTTCGCTACTCTTATGAATTTCTCAGGAATACTAGATTCTTCTTCAAGTAATGCTTGTGCAGTGAGAGATTGCTTATTTTTCAATAATGAATCCAAATTTCCTTGATGTAGCGATTTTCCACCGTATGGTCCAGCCCCAGGCCCGAGATCAACAATCCAGTCTGCAGCGCGGATTATATCAGTATTGTGTTCCACCACAACAATTGTAGCACCCGCTCTAACTAATCTATCTAAAATGACTAATAAGCCCGATAAATCATATGGAGCTAGTCCAGTTGAAGGCTCATCCAAGATAATGAGGTTATTAGATAAGTTCTTCTTACCAAGATATTTTGATAGTTTAACCCGTTGAGCTTCACCCCCGCTAAGAGTGGGACTTGCTTGTCCAATATGCAAGTATCCTAAGCCAATATCGCTCAAAGCGGTGATAATTGCCTTCGCAGTTTTTCTATCGCTATCAGAGAGGTATTTACTTTTCAAAATAAAAGGTATGGCCTCATTAATACTCAATTCATAAAAATCTCCAATGTTCATGGATTTTCCATTGAACTGGACTGTTTTACTTAACACCTCTTCACTAAAACGTTTTCCATTACATACTGGGCAAGAAAGCCAGATTGGTGCAATATAAGGCAATTGAAGTTCTTTCGAGCCTATTCCTTTGCATTTTGGACATTGTCCTTCTTGTCGATTAAACGAAAAATGTGAAATTGACAATCCTGTAGCTTTAGAAAATAAATTTCGTACAATATCGCTAAGTTTAGTATAGGTTGCAGGATTGGATCGAGGATTTTTTCCAATTGGGGATTGATCCACCAGAATAGCTTTAATATCTCCAATAATTTCTGAACATCCAATAGGAGTTTTTTTTTTTAAGGATTCAACAAGAACGTCTTTTACGAGAGTGCTTTTCCCACTTCCAGAAACTCCAGAAATCACTGTTAAGCGCCCCAACGGAATTTTTACATTAATTTTTTTCAAATTTCGTAGACTTGCACCTTTAATTTCAAGAAATTCTTGTGGATTTTCTCGAATTTCAGGAATGTGAACTTTTTCATTGAAGCTAAAATAGCGACCAGTTAGAGATTTTTGTTTCCACAAGTCCTCAGGTTTTCCACTGAATATTACCTCTCCACCCTTGTTTCCTGATCCAGGACCTAAATCAATTGATTGATCAGCAATTGCGGCAGCCATACGATCGTGTTCTACGTAAATAACAGGGCCTGATAACTCCCTGAATGCTGGTAAAAAATTAACTACGTCTTTTGGATGTTGACCTACTGTTGGTTCATCTAAGATATGAAGCATATCTTCTAATCTACTAGTCAGAACTATTGCTAGTCGAACTCTTTGACTTTCACCCCTGGAAAGCGTAGGACTAGATCGATCTAGAGAAATGTATCCTAGCCCTACTCGTTGAAGAGCGAAAGCTCGCTTAGTTAATTCCTCTTTAAGTCTATCAGCAGATTTGGGAAAAAATGTCTTATTCAATAAGACACTAAATTCATCAATTGATAATGTCAACAATTCTGGTAAAGTATATCCTTGCCAAGTGACGACAGCAGCTTCTGGATGCATTCCCGTATTATGACAGAGTTCACATCCCTTCCCTTTACAGTTCTCACAACGCATATTGAAATATTTCGATTCTAAATCTATGAACCTGTAGTCGCACACTGAACATGTTTTTGACTTGTTATAGATAGATTCTTTTTTTCCATGCCGAGTTATCACTAGTGAAGAACCGAGGTCAAATATTTGCTGAAGTGCATTTCGGAGTTCCACTGCTTTTGCTTTTTTTGTAATTTCTGCGATTTTTACTTCAATTGAATGGGGTATATCTGGATCTAATTTTGGGATGCCATTTGAGAGAGAATTGCCATCAATATAGATTAAATCTTCATCAAATTCATCCATCAGCATCTGTATTAATGTTTTGTGACTTCCTTTGGCGAATCGAGTGATCGGAACAGAGATTGATAGTGGATGTGATTGGATTTCCAGTTGAATTTTTTCAAGAATTGCATCCTCCGAATGTGTAACCAAACTATTTCCACATTTCGGGCAATATCTTTCTCCATAAACAGTATATAAAATTCGTAGATAGGCATGCAA